>NZ_CBDKZX010000028.1:0-45629 GCF_965301105.1 Kluyvera sp. | reverse complement strand
GGCCAAAATCGCCCCCCATGACATCTAACGCCAGGGTTAGACGTGTCAAGGTATCTTCGCCGCCTGGTTCGGTGTTTCCCCGCGTGAACGGGGAAATTCCTCACTAAGCATAATCACGCTTGCGCGTGATTACTTAGCGATTACCTTACGGCCACGGTAGTAACCGTCGGCAGTGATGTGGTGACGCAGGTGTTGTTCACCAGAAGTTTTGTCTACAGACAGGCTGGTGACTGCGGTCAGAGCGTCATGAGAACGACGCATGCCACGTTTGGAACGGGTTGGTTTATTCTGTTGTACGGCCATGGACCTTACTCCTCAATTACTTACGCTTTAAGCTGGCTAATACGGCAAATGGGTTTGGTTTTTGCGCCTCATCAGGCAATTCGCCAAAGACCATGTCCGCCTCGGACACTTCACAGTGTTCAGAATCATGCACCGGAACTACCGGCAAGGAGAGGATAATCTCATCTTCAACCATTGCAAGCAGATCGATTTCACCGAATTCGTTAACCTCAATCGGCTCATACGCTTCCGGGAGTGCCTCAACCTGATCGTCATTCTTGACCGGGCTGAAACAATACTTTGTGTAAACATGATGAGTAAACGGTTTCCCGCAACGCTGACATTCCAACGATACCGTGACCTTCGCATCACCGGTAATGACCGCGAGGCGTTGGTTATCGATAGCGAAGGACATTTCGCATTCCACATCACTGTCTACACTGACTACGGACGCGGCGACGCGCTCCGCCTGATCGGGGGTATAGATACCCTGGTAATCAAGGCGTTTTTGAGCCGTACGAACCGGATCGAGAGTCAGGGGTAATTTTACCTTTTGCATAGGGCGCGCATATTAACTTTGTAACGTCATAGAGTCAAAGAAAAAGGCAGCCTCAGGTTGCCTTTTGCCAATAATTCGCACACATTGCGGCCTATAGTTTAAAATGTCGGAATCTAATTCGCTACAGTCTATTTGAAAAATTATGCCTGATTTGATTCTTGCCTCCACCTCCCCCTATCGCAAACAGCTGCTTGAGAAGCTCGGTATCGCCTTCGAATGTGCCGCACCGGAGGTTGATGAACTGCCGCTGCCTGGCGAAACCCCGCGCAGCCTGGTGCTACGGCTGGCGCAGTTAAAAGCGCAGGCGCTGGCGGAACGCTTTCCGAACCATCTCATTATTGGTTCCGATCAGGTCTGTATGCTGGAAGGCGAAATTACCGGCAAACCTCATACCGAGGAAAATGCGCGCTTACAATTAAAAAAGGCCAGCGGTAATGTGGTGACTTTTTATACTGGGTTGGCGCTGTATAATTCAGCAAATGGTCATCTCCAGACGGAATGTGAACCGTTCGATGTGCATTTTCGCCATCTGAGTGAACAAGAAATCCTCACCTATATTCGCAAAGAAAATCCGCTTAACTGCGCCGGCAGTTTTAAAAGTGAAGGACTGGGCATTGCCCTCTTTGACCGTCTTGAAGGGCGCGACCCGAATACCCTGGTCGGTTTACCGCTAATAGCCTTGTGCAAAATGTTACGGCGGGAAAATCATAATCCGCTGTTAGATTAGCGTCACATCTGGCGTCGCGACGCTCTGTCGGATTACGCGACGCCGGCCTTTCCCCCTATTGTTGCTTATTCCTTCTGCGATCACAGTTTATTTTCCCGGCACCGTTACAATCCCCACTCCATATTGAAACATTGTTTTGATTTAAGGAGTGAGGATGCGTGGCAACCGTAAGATATTATTTATTCTGGCAATGCTAACCGCAATTCAGGCCACTGCCGCTGATGACTGGCAGAAGCAAGGGGTGGTTGAAGGCAACCTTCCTGCCAGTTGGCAACAGATGAAAACCCAGATGCAATATCCGGACTCATGGCTTTCCGGGCACTATTCTGATTTTAAGAGCTGGCAGCAGCACGCGCGCCAGGAATTCCGCCAGGCGTTGCTGACGCCGGACGCCACCAAACCGTTCGATGAGCAGATTATCGCCAGCGAAGACCGTGGCAGCTACACCGCTGAAAAACTCGCGCTCAACATTACCGACGATAACCGCATCTCCGCCCTGATGCTCACGCCAAAAACGCCCGGTCCACACCCGGCTATCGTCCTGCTTCATGACCATGGTTCAAAGTTTGATATCGGTAAGGAGAAGCTAATTCGTCCGTGGGGCAATCCGGAGCAGCTCGCCAGCGCCCAGGCGTGGGCCGATAAGTTCTTTACCGGACGTTTTATCGGTGACGAGCTGGCGAAGCGCGGCTACGTGGTTATCGCCATCGACAGCCCCGGCTGGGGCGATCGTGGTCCAATGGTTTACGAACAGCAGCAGGCGCTGGCCAGCAACTATTTCAATCTCGGGCGCTCACTGGCCGGTGAAGTCGCCTATGAGGATATGCGTACCGTCGACTTTGTCGCCTCATTGAAAGGCGTTGATAGCAAACGCATTGGCGTGCTGGGCTTCTCAATGGGCGGTTTCCGCGCCTGGCAGTTAGCGGCGCTTTCCGAGAAGGTGGCCGCCACGGCGGTGATTTCCTGGTTTGGCACCTATGACGGCCTGATGACGCCGGGGAACAACGTGCTGCGCGGGCAGTCGGCCTTTTATATGCTGCATCCGGGAATGCCCGCGAAAATGGATATCCCCGATATTGCCAGCATTGCCGCACCAAAACCGATGCTGATTTTCAGCGGCGGACAGGACAAGCTGTTCCCGGCGAAAGCGGTAAGCGACGCCTTTGCCAAAGTCCACAAAGTGTGGGCCTCGCAAAAAGCCGACGATATGCTGGTGACGAAGAGCTGGCCAGAGCTTGGGCACGTCTTTTACCAGCAACAGCAGGAGGAAGTCTTCCCCTGGCTGGATAAATGGTTAAAACCTTAACCTTTTTCCCTCAGCTCACCGCGTCGGCGGGCTGAGGGGACGTAGCTTTTTAACGTCGCCCTCAGTACTCTCTCGTCATTGATAACAATGACAACAGGAGCGCACCGTGCGCACCCCATCGCAATCCGCTTCTTCTCTATGGCTGCCGATAACGCTCGCCAGCGTGATCCTGATGATCACCATGGGCATCCGCCAGACCGTGGGTCTGTTCGTTCACCCGATCGTCATGCAAACCTCGATGAGTATTGCCGAAATCAGCATGGCTCTGGCTATCGGCCAGCTAATGTGGGGCGCTTTCCAGCCGCTGTTTGGCGCATGGGCGGATAAACGCGGCGCATTCAGCGTGCTGGTACTCGGGGCCGTGATGATTGCGCTGGGGCAGTTGGGCACGCTGTGGGCCGCCTCGTTCCTGCCGTTAACGCTAGCCCAGGGGCTTCTCAGCCCGGCAGGCGCAGCGGCGGGCAGCTTTTCCGTCCTGATTGGCGTCGTGGCCAGCCGGCTGCCCACGGATAAAGGCTCAATGGCCAGCGGACTGATTAACGCCGGCGGCTCCGTTGGCCAGTTTATCTTCGCGCCGCTGGTACAATTGATTATTGGCCTGCGTGGGATGGCCTCCGGGCTGGTCTTTCTGGCAATGGCCGCGCTGGCCACCATTTTCCCGTCATGGCTGTTGTGCCGCGGCGCAAAGCGTCAGGCGGCAGCGCCCACCGTCCATGTTGCCGCCGATGCGGGATTAAAGCAGCAGATCGCCCTCGCCTTTCGCAATCCCAGCTACTTGCTGCTGCACGCAGGCTTTCTAACCTGCGGTTTTCACGTGGCGTTTCTGACAACCCACCTGCCTACAGAAGCGGCCCTGTGCGGCCACGACGCCACGGTGCCCGCCATCAGCCTGTCGTTGATTGGACTGTGCAATATTGTCGGCAGCATCGTGGCTGGGTTTCTCGGCAAGCGCTATCGGATGAAGTACATTCTGGCGGTACTTTACGCCTCGCGCGCGGTGATGATCGCCCTCTTCCTGCTGTCGTCAAAATCCGAGACGGCTTTTTATCTCTTTGCTTGCGCCATCGGTTTTACCTGGCTGGCCACCGTACCGCCCACCGCGGGTATCATCGGCAAGCTGTTTGGCACGCGCTACCTGGCCACGCTGTTTGGCTTTACGCTGTTTAGCCATCAGATCGGCGCCTTCTTCGGTGCGTGGCTGGGTGGCGTAGCGATGCAATATGAAGGCAGCCTGACGTGGGTGTGGTATGCAGATATCGCGCTGGCGCTGCTGGCGGCACTGGTGAATCTGCCGATTAAAGAGAAAAGCGTTGCCGTTCGCCTTCGCGAAGCGGCATAAAAAAACGGGCCGCATGGCCCGTTTTTGCTTACTTCTGGTTGCGTAGCACCTGGAGACAGCGCTTGAGCTGGTCATCCATCGGCGCTTCCACGCGCATCACTTCGCCGGTCCCCGGGTGGGTAAACTTCAGCGCCGCCGCGTGCAAAAACAGACGATTCAGCCCGGTACCCGCCAGTTGCTTATCAAACTCGCGGTCGCCGTAGCGATCGTCAAAAGCGATCGGGTGCCCCGCATGCTGGGTATGCACGCGGATCTGGTGCGTACGTCCGGTCACCGGGCTACAGCGGACCAGCGTGGCGAACGCGTAACGTTCTTCTATTTTAAAGCGGGTTTCCGATGGCTTGCCTTCCTGGCTGACGCGTACGATACGCTCACCGCTCTGCAAAATATTTTTCAGCAGCGGGGCCTGTACAGCCTTCACGTGGGACTGCCACTGCCCGCGCACCAGCGCCAGGTAGTCTTTCTGCATCCCCTTCTCGCGCAACTGCTCATGCAGCGAACGCAGCGCCGAACGCTTCTTCGCCACCAGCAGCACGCCGGAGGTATCGCGGTCAAGACGGTGGACCAGCTCCAGGAAGCGTGCTTCCGGGCGCAGAGCGCGCAGCCCTTCAATCACGCCGAAACTTAAGCCGCTACCGCCATGTACCGCCGTGCCGGAGGGCTTGTTCAGCACGAGGATGTGATCGTCTTCGTACAGGATCACGTCGCTCAGCGCAGCCACTTTTTGCAGATGCGGCGAAACCGCGTCCTCTTCACGCTCGGCGACGCGCACCGGCGGGATTCGCACCTCATCGCCGGCTTCCAGCTTGTATTCAGGCTTAATGCGCTTTTTATTTACCCGCACCTCGCCCTTACGCAAGATGCGATAAATCATACTCTTCGGTACCCCTTTTAGCTGGGTACGCAAAAAGTTGTCGATTCGTTGCCCGGCTTCGTCAGCGCTGATGGCAACCATTTTTACAGTCGGAGTCTCAGTTTTCATGGTGCGCGATTCTAAATATCCAGGCTCATTAGCGCCACTCATTTTTCTATGCTTATATTTATCATACCCCGTTTACCGCTGTTGCTTTTCCCAGCGAGCTGTTTGTTATTAGAACAATCTCAACGGACTGGTGAAGAAACTGTGAGTAACCGGGTGATAAAAGGTGAAAGTCAACTTGCTATAACCGGGTTACCAAGGAATAATGAAACTGTTTTCCGTGGTGAACCTGGAATAACAAGGATATATACACCAAATCATTCAAGCGGCATCAAGGCGGCAAGCGAGTGAGCCCGCAGGAACGTACCCGAGTACGTGACTAAGGTGAGCGTGTTCAGCCAACGCCGAGGCAGCCTGAAAGATGAAGTGTATGACGGAATGACCAGTTTTGTCTGTTCGATCATCCACGCAGCAATGGCGTAAGACGTATTGATCCCTCAGACAGTTAGCGGGCTGCGAGTTGCAGTCCTTACCGGTACATATACTGTACGAATTTTAGATGGCAGAAAAATAACGCAACGGGAAACATCCGTGCCAATCTCTACCTTCTGAAAGATGACGAGTATAAATGGAATCTTCTCTGGAGAGTTATCCCAGGCTGTTCCCCTAATAATTGCGCTGTGTTTCCGTTTGAAACACAGGCTACCGACACTCTGCGCCTCTTAAGCGAGCGACAACCGTGAGGTTGGCGACGTGAATAGTCACGAGGCCATCGGTTTACCCCGGAAAGGCAACACTCTGCTCGCAGCTTAGTCGTCAATGTAAGAATAATGAGTAAGTTACGATGAAAAGAATGTTAATCAACGCAACTCAGCAGGAAGAGTTGCGTGTCGCTCTCGTTGATGGGCAGCGTCTGTACGATCTGGATATTGAAAGCCCAGGACACGAACAGAAAAAAGCGAACATCTACAAAGGCAAAATTACCCGTATTGAACCGAGTCTCGAAGCCGCATTTGTTGATTACGGCGCCGAGCGTCATGGTTTCCTCCCCCTCAAAGAAATCGCTCGCGAATATTTCCCAGCCAACTACAGTTCTCACGGTCGTCCGAACATCAAAGATGTGCTGCGTGAAGGCCAGGAAGTCATCGTCCAGATTGATAAAGAAGAACGCGGCAATAAAGGCGCTGCGCTGACGACCTTTATCAGCCTCGCGGGTAGCTACCTGGTGCTGATGCCGAACAACCCGCGCGCGGGCGGTATCTCTCGCCGTATCGAAGGCGACGATCGCACCGAACTGAAAGAAGCGCTGGCTAGCCTCGAGCTGCCGGACGGCATGGGCTTAATCGTGCGTACCGCGGGCGTCGGCAAATCAGCCGAAGCGCTGCAGTGGGACTTAAGCTTCCGTCTGAAGCACTGGGAAGCTATTCAGAAAGCCGCTGAAAGCCGTCCTGCTCCGTTCCTGATTCACCAGGAAAGCAACGTGATCGTGCGTGCCTTCCGCGACTATCTGCGCCAGGATATCGGCGAAATCCTGATCGACAACCCGAAAGTGATGGAAATGGCGCGTCAGCACATTTCTGCACTGGGCCGTCCGGATTTCAGCAGCAAAATCAAACTGTACACCGGTGAAATCCCGCTGTTCAGCCACTACCAGATTGAATCGCAGATCGAGTCCGCCTTCCAGCGTGAAGTGCGTCTGCCTTCCGGCGGTTCTATCGTTATCGATAGCACCGAAGCGCTGACCGCTATCGACATCAACTCCGCGCGTGCAACCCGCGGCGGCGATATCGAAGAAACCGCGTTCAACACCAACCTCGAAGCGGCTGATGAAATTGCTCGCCAGCTGCGTCTGCGCGACCTTGGTGGCCTGATCGTTATCGACTTTATCGATATGACCCCGGTTCGCCACCAGCGCGCGGTAGAAAATCGTCTGCGCGAGGCCGTCCGTCAGGACCGTGCGCGTATCCAGATTAGCCACATTTCCCGCTTTGGCCTGCTGGAGATGTCTCGCCAACGTCTGAGCCCGTCGCTGGGCGAATCCAGCCACCACGTCTGCCCGCGCTGCTCCGGCACCGGCACCGTGCGTGATAACGAATCGCTGTCGCTCTCTATTCTGCGTCTGATTGAAGAAGAAGCGCTGAAAGAGAACACCAAAGAAGTCCACGCCATTGTTCCGGTGCCCATTGCCTCTTACCTGCTGAACGAAAAACGTGCTGCGGTAAGCGCCATTGAATCCCGCCAGGGCGGCGTGCGTTGCATCATCGTCCCGAACGACGAGATGGAAACCCCGCACTACTCCGTGCTGCGCGTGCGTAAAGGCGAAGAAACCACCACGCTGAGCTACCTGCTGCCGAAGCTGCACGAAGAAGCCATGGCGCTGCCGGTTGAAGAAGAGTTTGTTGAGCGTAAGCTGCCTGAGCAGCCGGCGCTGGCGACCTTCGTGATGCCGGAAGTGCCTGAGCCTACCGCAGAGAAAGCCGCGCCAGCTGCCGCTCAGCCGAAAGCCGCTGCAGTTGCCGCACCGGCGGCTCCAGGCCTGCTCTCTCGTTTCTTTGCTGCGCTGAAAAGCCTGTTTGCCGGTAGCCCGGAGAAAGCGGTTGAAGCACAGCCGGAGAAACAAGAAGCAAAACCTGAGCGTCAGCAGGAACGCCGCAAGCCGCGTCAGAATAACCGTCGCGACCGTAACGAGCGTAGCGATCGTCGTAATGACCGCAACGAGCGCAATGACCGTAACGAAAACGCCGAAGGCCGCGAACCGCGTGAAAGCCGTGAAGGTCGCGACGATAACCGTCGTAACCGTCGCGAGAAACCGCAGCAGTCTGAAGCACGCGAAAACCGCCAGCAGAACGTCGTGGATGACGCGGAGAAATCCCGCTCACGTGACGAACAGCAGCAGCCACGCCGTGAACGTAACCGCCGCCGTAGCGACGATAAACGTCAGCAGCCGCAGGAAGCGAAACCGCAGGCTCGTGAAGAACAGGCCGTTGCCGCACCGGAAGCCGCACAGGAAGAACGCGTACAGACTATGCCGCGCCGCAAACCGCGCCAGCTGGCACAGAAAGTCCGCATCGAAACCCCTGAGCAGACTGCCGCTCGTGAACTGATTGCGGATGAACCGCAGCAGCAGGAAGCGCCGCGTACCGCGTTGGCGAAAGTCGATCTGCCGGCAGTCGTTGATGCGCCAGTACAGGGCGAGCAGGATGAAAATACGGAAGGTCGTGATAACAACGGCATGCCGCGTCGTTCCCGCCGTTCTCCGCGTCATCTGCGCGTGAGCGGTCAGCGTCGTCGTCGTTACCGTGACGAGCGTTACCCGACCCAGTCACCGATGCCGCTGACCGTCGCCTGTGCGTCGCCAGAACTGGCTTCCGGTAAAGTATGGATTACCTATCCGATCGCTCAGGTTCAGACCGAAGCGGAAGCACCGGTAGAGCAGGACGTAACAGAACAGCCAATCGTAGCGCAAGCTGCTGAACAGGCGGTCGTTGCCGAGCCAGCAGTTGTTGAAACCGTCGTTGAAGCGCCTGAAGTTGCCGCCCCGGCAGCCGTAGCCGAACCGGTTACCATGGCGCAGGAAACGGCGCCAGCGCAGGAAGAAGCTCCAGCGTCAGCAGTGGAAGAAGCGCCTGCCGCAGTGGTTGAAGAAACCGTTGCGCAAGAGGTGGTTGTCGATGAAGCACCGGTTGTCGCTGAAGAAGTGAAAGCCGAGGCCGAAACACCGGTTGTTGAAACCGCGCCAGTGGTTGAGGCCGCGCCGATGATTGACAGTGCGCCTGTGGCAGAAGAACCGGTTGTTGAAGAGGCTCCGGTCGAGGAAACGCCAGAGGTTGCCGCGCCAGTCGTTGCTGAACCGGTTGTGACCGCACCGGCACCGGCTGCGAAATCTTCCGATGCCAACCGTGCCTCAGCGCCGATGACCCGAGCGCCGGCACCGGCATACGTGCCAGAAGCACCGCGCCACAGCGACTGGGTTCGTCCGTCCTTTAACTTCGACGGTAAAGGTTCCGCTGGCGGCCATAGTGCGACGCACACGGCTACCGCTGAACCTACCCGCCCGCAGTCGGTTGAATAAACCGCCAGCGTGAAGTAAAAAATCGGCCCAAGTGGCCGATTTTTTTTACCTGACGCAATGTGTTTATCCATTCTGCTCGGGCTGCCGCATCCCGGCGATTTGCGGCATGACCTCGCGCATCAGATCGAGAAACTTACGCAGCCGGGTCGGATAATAACGCGCCCATGGATAAACCAGATGAACCGGCAGCGGCGTCGTCTGCCACTCCGGTAGCAGCTCCACTAACGTGCCATTGGCCAACTCCTCCTCCACCGTCCAGCTTGAAACCACCGCGGCCCCCACGTTCGCGAGCGCGGCATTCTTTGCCACATACAGGCTATCGGTGCTCAGCCGCGCAGCAATATTCACGCTCTCCGTCTGGCCGAGAGTCGGATGATGTAGCACCACTTCGTGCTGATAGAAGGTACTGATTGCAATCCATGGAAGCGCAGAAAGTTGCTCCGGAGCCGTCACTTGCGGATAGCGCGCCACAACCTGCGGTGAAGCGACAATACAGCGCGGCACCTCCGCCAGAAGCACCGACACTGTCGCCGGATCCACCTCCGCGCCAACGCGAATCGCGCAATCAACGTTATCGCTGATAAAGTCCACCGCCCTGTCGTGCAGCATCCACTCGACGGAGAGCTGCGGGTAGCGCGCGAGGAAGCCCACCAACGGCATCAGTAATTGCTGCTGGCCGAAAGCATGCGGAGCACGTACACGTAACGTGCCCACCGGCTGTTCGTCGGTCAACTGTAAGGCATCCTCCAGCGCCAGCCAGCTATCCACCACCTGACGCGCATGCTGGTAGCAGCGCTCGCCGTCGTCGGTCAGCTTCATTGCGTGCGTTGAACGCAGCAGCAGCTTGGCCCCCAGCATCTCCTCAAGGGACTGCAATCGGCGGCTAATGGTTGCCTGGGTGGTCTCAAGCTGGCGCGCGGCGGCAGACAACGAGCCTGCCTCAACGATACGGATAAACGTGCGCATCAGTTCAACGCGGTCTATACGCTCTGCTCTTTTCATCAACTCATTGCCTATACGTGAAACGTATAACTGTTTTACCACCGCGACGGCTACCGCGCCACCGCGAAGACGCAGAGAATAGCGGCATACACCGTTGAGGATGAAACCATGAACACTGATAACCTTTCTTCCCGGGCCACCAGCCTGCTGATTTTTGTCCTGGCGCTCGGCGCCGGGTTCAGCGTTGCCGCCATTTATTACGCCCAGCCGCTGCTGCCGCTGATGGGTTCAACCCTGAATCTGAGCGTGGAAGGTATGGGGCTGATTCCCACACTGACTCAGGCTGGCTATGCGCTGGGGATCCTGTTTTTACTGCCGTTAGGCGACCGTTACGACCGCCGCACGCTGATTCTGCTGAAAAGCCTGACGCTGGCGGTTTTATTACTGCTTTATAGCCTGACTCAGCAATTTCCTTCCCTGCTGGCGATCAGTTTGCTGATCGGTATGGCCGCCACCATGGCGCAGGACATCGTTCCCGCCGCCGCCATTCTTGCCCCGGCGGGGAAACAGGGGAAAATGGTTGGCACGGTGATGACCGGCCTGCTGCTGGGGATCCTGCTGTCGCGTACCGTAAGCGGCGTGGTCGGTGAACTGTTTGGCTGGCGCGTAATGTACCAGGCCGCAGCCGTCAGCATTGCGCTGATTGGCCTGCTGCTGTGGCGCGTGCTGCCGCACTTCGCCGCTCACTCCGAACTGCGTTATCCGGCACTCATGGTGTCGATGGTGCACCTCTGGCGTCGCTACCCGACGCTGCGTCGCGCCGCCATGGCTCAGGGCTTTCTCTCAATCGCCTTTAGCGCCTTCTGGTCAACGCTGGCGGTCATGCTGGCCGAGCACTATCACATGGGGAGTGCGGTGGCGGGTGGCTTTGGTATCGCCGGTGCGGCAGGTGCGCTGGCGGCGCCGCTGGCTGGCGGTCTAGCGGATAAAGTTGGCGCGGAGAAAGTGACCCAGCTGGGTGCGCTGCTGGTCAGCATCTCGTTTGCGCTGATGTTCCTGCTGCCGGTTCTGCCGCCGATGGCGCAGATGGCGCTGATTGCACTGTCCGCCGTTGGCTTCGACCTGGGTCTGCAATCAAGCCTGGTCGCGCACCAGAATCTGGTGTACAGCCTGGAACCGCAAGCCCGCGGTCGCCTCAACGCCCTGCTGTTTACCGGCGTATTTATCGGCATGGCGCTGGGTTCAGTCCTCGGGACGCAGGTTTATTCGCTGGCCGGTTGGGAAGGCGTGGTGGCGTTAGCCACAGTAGCCGGTCTGATCGCACTGGCGATTCGCGTCAGCGAAACCTACCGCTTACGTAGCGCTGCGCTGAACGTACAGTAAGGCAATAAAAAAAGCCCGCGACGGGGTAATGACGCGGGCGATAAAAACATACCCAGTTTCTACAGATATGTTTAAAACTACATGTTGTTATTTATTCAGTTGGAACAAAGACATGCCCTGCATGTCGGTAAAGGCTTTATAGGCGGCCTGCAGGGCCGTTTGCTGCATCGTGTAGTTCGAGATGGTCGAGTTCCAGTCGACGTCCACCAGATTGCTCATCTGCTGCGTCTGCGCCAGCGCCCGGTCATCACCCAACGAATCCAGCTTATCCAGCTCATTGAGCTGGGTGCCCAGTTCAGCACGTACGGTCAGCACGTTATTAAGCGAATTACTCAGGCTACGGTTGGTTTTATCAATCGCCGCCAGCGCCGTGTCCTGGGCCGTTTCATCACCTTCAACCGGGGTTTTCAGCGCGGCAATTGCCGAATCTAACGCTGTGAAAACGTTGGTATCGGCATCCGGTTTGGCGTTGCTGGTCGCATTATCAAAGATCAGGTTGCCTGTGTGGCCAATAACCATGGTGCGTGAAGAATCGACCTGCTGTTCCACGTTGAGCGTGCCGCCAACGTACTTGCCGGTATCATCAAAAGGCGGCGTATCCGTTTTATAACCGGCGAATATATAACGCCCGTTACCGTCGGTGCTGTTCGCCAGGTTAAGAAGCTGGTCGCGGATACCCTGCAGGTCGGTGGCCAGTGAATTGCGGTCATCGTCGCTCAACGTGCCGTTACCGGCATAAACGATCTTCTCCTGCGCCGACTGGATCGCGGTTGTCACCTGCGACAACGTGCTTTCTTCAATCGACACGCGCTGAGTCGCGAAAGTCCGCGCGGTGGCGTACTGGCTATTCTGCGCCTGCGCCTGAGACAGCACCACGGCCTGTGAGGCAGCAACCGGGTCGTCCGAAGCGCGGTTAACCCGCTTGCCGGTAGACATCTGTTCACCGTACTTCAACCATGCAGACTGAGAGTCGGTAATGCCTCTCATATTCTGCTGGTACATCATGATGGTACTAACGCGCATAGCTCTCCCCTTCCTTAACGGATATTAATTAATGCGTCGAAGAGCGTGCTTGCCGTCTGCAGCACCTGCGCATTAGCCAGATAGTACTGCTGAAAAAGCTGCAGGTTGCCGTACTCTTCATCAAGGTTAACCCCGGAGATAGACTGCTGCTGGTTGCTCAGCTGCGTCACCACGTTCGCCTGAGTGGTACTGCTGCTCTTCAGGGTCGCGGTTTGGGTGCCGATATTACTGACCATCGCGGCATAGGCATCGTTAAAGGTCTTTGAGCCGCCGACCACCTTGCTGTTTTGCAGATCCAGCAGCTTCTGCCCGTTACGGTTATCGCTTTCACCCACGCTCGTGCCGGTGGTGGTATCGGCGAGGCCCATCGCAATTTGTGACTCGCTGGTGATCGCCACTTTCATGTTCACAATGGTGTTGCTCACCGGTTTCACGGTAAAGCTGTCGCCCGTGTTGGCCGCGCCGTTGCTGTTATCAACGCTGACCGACAGGCCATCGAACTGCAGCGAACCATCGGTAGCGGTCTGGAAGTTCACGTTGGTGTTATCGGAAAGGCGCGTTACCTGCCAGCCGCTGTCGGTTTTGGTGATGCGATAATCGGTAGCCTGCACAGCAGATGAATCGGTCATCGTTGCCGTCAGCTCGGCTTTGCCCCCGTTTTTGCCGTTGGCAACGACAGAGGGATCGCCGAAGTCGAAGAAGTCGACGTTGGTATTACCATCGGCATCAATACCCCCACGATGCACCTGGTTAAAGGCATCGGCAAACGCCAGCGCCATTTGGTTCAGGCTATTGCGGGTCTGGTCAAGGTCCTGCGAACGGAAGGTCAGCAGGCCGCCCAGCGAACCGGTGGTCAGCAGCTTTTCTGGGATCTCCACGTTGCCGGCAACGTTATCCACATAGGCCACGGTGGTGCGCGTCGGATCGGCCTTGCTCGGTACCGCGGCCAACTGATTCGATTTGGTACCCGCTACCAAGCTATAACCGTTAGCCATGGTAATGTTGTAGGTGCTGCCATCCTGTACGTTGACCTCAACGCCCACCAGCTTGTTAAGCTCACTCACCAGTTGGTCGCGCTGATCCAGCAGGTCGTTTGGCGATGCGCCCGCGCCTACGCCGGTCAGGCGAGAAATCTTATCGTTGAGACTGGCAATCTGTGAGGTGTAGTTATTGATCTGATCGACTGTCGAGGTAATCGACAGGTTAACCTGCTTATCCTGATCGCGCAGATACTGATCCGCCACCTTGAACTGGTTCACCACACCCGCGGCTTTGCCGAGTACGGTCTGACGCGCCGCCGGGTCTTCGGCGTTGCTCACCAGCGTTTGCAGACTGCTGAAGAAATCCTGCACCGTGGTTGAGATATTGTTGGTTGAGCTGGAGAGCATATTGTCAATTTTCGACACCTGCTCATAGCGAGTGGTCAAGCCGCTGCTCTGGTTCTGCGCCGCGCGCAACTGATTGGTAATGAAGGCGTTGTATTCGCGCTGTACGCCAGACACGTAAACGCCATTGCCTACCCAACCACCTGCGCCCAGCGTGCTGTTGGCAGAAGCCAGCACCGTGGTTTGACGGGTGTAGCCGGTAACGTTGTAGCTCGCGATGTTGTTACTGGTCGTATTCAGCGCCGACTGGGCTGCGCTCAGCCCGCTCATCGCACTGTTAATTAAACTGGACATGAACGCTCCTTCTTAAGGCCATGGTATTACTTATCGGATGGCGGATGGCAAACTTGAGATAAATCAGAACAGATTTTCGATATCATTTCGGTACGCGTTGCTGACCTTATCGCTCATTGATTTCAGCTGTTGAATCATGCTGGTCAGCTTGCGCGCATACTGCGGATCGGTAGCGTATCCAGCATTCTGCAACGCCTGAGCGCCCTGCTCCGCCGTGGCCGCCGACGTTACCGCCGCATAGCGTGGGTTGCGGGTCAGCAGGCCGACGTAGTCCGACAGCGCCTCCAGATACGAGCCGTAGACGCGGAACTTCGCCTTCACCTTCTTCGCCTCGCCATTCTCAAATTCGGTGGTGGTGATTTCCGTCACCTTCCCCTTCCAGTCACCGGATGCTTTCACCCCAAACAGGTTAAAGCTCGGTTCGCCGTTTTCACGGCGGATCTGCCGCTGACCCCAGCCGGACTCCAGCGCCGCCTGCGCCAGAATCAGGTGGTGTGGGATACCGCTCTGTTCGCTCGCCAGCCGCGCGGGCAGCGACAGCTGGGCAAGGAAATCTTTGCTGTCGCCGGACAACGGCGTATCGCTGTTGTCCGGCGCTTTCGGCAACGCCTTACGCACCATCTGCGTCAGAGCGGCGTTCTGGTAGCTGGTCACCGTCTGCATATCAAACTTCATCGGTACCTGGCCGACGTTATCCGCCGGTTCCTGCTGCTGCGCCGACAGCTGTTTGACCATCTCCTCTGCCAGGCCAAGGCCTTTCCCGGCCGTCATCTGCTGGGCGATTTGCTGGTCATACATACTGGTGTAAAGCCGCGTCTGGTCGCTGCTGAACAATCCGTCCTTCGGCAGCGTTTCGCGCATGCTTTTCAGCATCATCTGCACGAACATGCCCTCCACCTGCCGGGCAACGGGACGCAGATTCGCCTGCGGATCCTGCCCCGCTTTGGTCTTCAGTTCATTCAGTGACTGCGCGTCCCACGCGGCGCTCGCCAGTAATTTGCTGTCGGTTAGCATCAGACAATCTCCACCTTAGCGCGCAGACAACCCGCACTCTGCATCGCCTGGATAATCGACATCAGCTCCATCGGCGTCGCGCCTAAGGCGTTCAGTGCGCGTACCACGTTATTCAGATTGGCGCTGGCGCGAACGCTTTGCAGCGAGCCACCGCTCTGGCGCAGATCGATTTGGGTTTGCGGCGTCACCACGGTTTGCCCACCGGCAAACGGCGTATCCGGCTGGCTGACTTGCGCCGAACGGTTGACGGAAACGGAGAGGTTGCCCTGAGCTACCGCGCAGGTATCGAGCGTTACTTCCCGGTTCATGACCACCGAGCCGGTACGCGAGTTGATAATGATCTTCGCATCCTGCGGCGGCATGCCCACTTCCAGATTCTGGATATCCGCCAGCAGACGAACCTGCCCACTGCCGCCAACCGGCGCGCGCACCTGCACGGTACGGGCATCCAGCGCGGTGGCGTTGCCCAGGCTGCTGCGACGGTTAATGGTGTCGGCGATCTGCTGCGCCATGGTGAAATCATCGTCGTTCAATTGCAGATTAATGGTGTTGCCCGCGCCAAACTGGCTCGGCAATTCGCGCTCAATGGTCGCGCCGCCGGTGATTCGCCCGCCGTTAAGCTGGTTCACCTGCACGCTGCTGCCGCCCGCCGACGCGCCCGCGCCGCCGACCAGAATGTTACCCTGAGCCAGGGCGTAGATCTGGCTGTCGACGCCTTTCAGCGGCGTCATCAGCAGCGTACCGCCGCGCAGGCTTTTGGCGTTCCCCATGGAAGACACCACCACATCGATGGTCTGTCCCTGACGCCCAAAAGCCGGCAGCTGCGCGGTCACCATTACCGCCGCCACGTTTTTCAACTGCATGTTGGTCCCCGCCGGAACGGTAATCCCCAGTTGGGACAGCATGTTGTTCAGGCTCTGGGTGGTGAACGGCGTCTGCGTGGTCTGGTCGCCCGTGCCATCAAGGCCCACGACCAGGCCGTAACCGATCAGCGAGTTTTCCCTGACCCCTTGCACGCTGGTCAGATCGCGGATGCGTTCGGCATTCGCCAGCCCGGTGACCAGCACCAACGCCAGAGTAAGCAGAGTTTTAAACATGGTTCACCTCGTTACATCGGCGATAAATTAAGGAAGAAACGCTGCAGCCAGCCCATATTCTGCGCTTCATTGATATAGCCGTTGCCCACGTATTCGATACGCGCATCCGCCACCTGCGTCGACGGCACGGTGTTGCTGCCGCTGATGGTGCGCGGGTTAACGACCCCGGAGAAACGGATAAATTCGGTGCCCTGATTAATCGCGATTTGCTTCTCGCCCACCACGTGCAGGTTGCCGTTGGCCAGAACCTGATCGACGGTCACGGTCAGCGTGCCGCTAAAGGTATTGCTGGCATTAGCGCCGCCCTTGCCGTTGAAGGAGTTGCCGCCAGACGCTTCCACATCCGCGCGCTCATTACCAAACAGCCCCTGGAGGTAGCGCGGCACGGTGTCGAAGCCGAAGTTGGTTTTGCCATCACGACTCGCATTTGCCGAGGAGCTTTTGCTCGCGCTGACGTTTTCCTGCAGCACGATGGTCAGCGTATCGCCGATATTGCGCGGACGACGGTCTTCAAACAGCGGCTGATAGCCGTAGTTAATCGGCTGAGCGGTCTGGAATATCGAACCGTTCGCCACCGGCACCGGGCCGGGAATTGGTTGTGCGGTCGTCGCCCCTTCAACCAACGGTTTAGAGGGGATCCATGCGCACCCCACCACGCTGAGCGCGACGAGGGTTAAAAGCGGATAGCGAAACGCTGCAGATTTTTGCATTGCTTTCTTCTTCTGAATCTCGGGAACATCCCGACGTCGCATCGCCTCGCCAGGCGACGCGACGCCGAGGCCTTGCCTTTACAGCTGCGTCAGTTTTTGCAGCATCTGGTCAGTCGTCGATACCGCTTTACTGTTGATCTCGTACGCGCGCTGCACCTGAATCATGTTGACCAGCTCTTCCGCCACGTTGACGTTAGAGGTTTCAACATAACCCTGGTACAGCAGACCCGCGCCGTTCAGACCCGGCGTAGTGTCGTTCGGCGCGCCTGATGCCTGGGTTTCGATGTACAGGTTTTCCCCGATACTCTCGAGGCCGGTGTCATTCATAAAGGTCGACAGGTTCAGTTGTCCCACCTGCACCGGGTTTGCCTGGCCCTGCTGGGTCACGCTGACAATCCCGTCACGGCCAATGGTGATGCTGATGGCGTTGGCCGGAATGGTGATGGCGGGCTGTACCTGATAGCCGCTGGCGGTCACCAGTTGGCCGTTCTGGTCAACCTGGAACGAACCGTCGCGAGTGTAGGCGGAGGAACCGTCCGGCAGCAGGATCTGGAAGAACCCGTCGCCTTTGATCGCCACGTCTTTACTGTTGTTGGTCTGCGACAGGTTGCCCTGGCTATGCAGACGCTCGGTCGCCACGGGACGTACCCCGGTACCAATTTGCAGGCCGGAAGGGAGTGTCGTTTGTTCGGATGATTGCGCACCCGGCTGGCGAACGGTTTGATAGAGCAAGTCTTCAAACACCGCGCGCTGGCGCTTAAAACCATTGGTACTGACGTTCGCCAGGTTGTTGGCGATAACGTCCATATTGGTTTGCTGCGCGTCCAGACCGGTTTTGGCGATCCATAATGAACTGATCATAATTTTCCTTAGCTCATTGACAGCAACTGGTTAGCTTTCTGCGTGTTTTCATCCACGCTGCTGATAACCTTCATCTGCATTTCAAAGCGGCGTGAACTGGCGATCATGTCCGCCATCGCCGCCACGGGTTTAACGTTACTGCCTTCCAGCACACCGGACTGCAGGCGCAGCGTTGGGTCCGCCTGGAGGGCCGGCCCACGCGTTGCCACGGTCTGCGGCGTCAGGTGAAACAGACCGTCATCGCCACGCGCGACTTCGGTGCCGTTGGCCTTCACCATCTTCAGCTTGCCGACCGGCGACACCGTGTTCGGCGGGTCGCCCGGCGTCAGTGCCGAAATGGTCCCGTCGGCGGCAATCGTCACCTGCGAGCCTTCCGGCACGTTCAGCGGACCGGCCTCACCAATCACCGGGTTCCCCTGGATGGTCAACTGCCCGGTGGCGCTTACCTGAATATTGCCGTTACGGGTATATCCTTCCGTACCGTCTGCCGACCGCACCGCCAGCCAGCCATCCTGCTGAACCGCCACGTCCAGCGGACGCGCGGTATAGTCCAGTTGGCCGGGGGTCATATCCGCGCCCGGCGTGGTGGCGGCGACCAGCGTACGGGTCTCGACGCTCGGGCCGACCACCGGCACCGCGCGCATTGCCGTCAGCTGCGCGCGAAAGCCCGGCGTGGAGGTATTGGCAAGGTTGCTCGCCGTGACCGACTGCTGCTGCATGGTCTGGCTGGCGGCGCCCATTGCCGTATATATGGCGTGATCCATAACGTCACCCTGTTACGATTAACGCAGGTTAACCAGCGTGTTGAGGATCTGATCCTGGGTCTTGATGGTCTGCGCGTTCGACTGGTAGTTACGCTGCGCGACGATCATGTTCACCAGCTCTTTGCTGAGGTCGACGTTGGAGGCTTCCAGCGCGCCGTTGGTCAGCGTACCGAAGTTACCGGTGCCCGCAGTGCCCAGCAGCGCGACGCCCGAGGACTGCGTTGCCGACCAGACGTTATCGCCCTCTGACTGCAGACCTTCGTTGTTGGCGAAATTCGCCAGCACAATCTGCCCCAGCAGTTGGCTCTGCTGGTTGGAGTAGTTACCCACCACCGTGCCGTCTTCGTTGATCTGGTAGCTCACCAGGTTGCCCGGCGCGAAGCCGTTCTGGGTGGTGGCGACGATATCGTTCGAGCCGGTGTTCTGCTGCATGGAGTTGAGGAAGCTCAGGGAGAAGGTGCTACCCGCGGAACCGTTCAGTCCCGCCAGGGCGACGTCAATTTGCGGCGTCGCGTTGGCCGTGCCATTCAGCGTCCAGGTGCTCGGCGTAGTGGTCGTATCTTCTGTATAGTTGGTCACACCTGTCAGCGTACCGCTTGAAGAAAACTCCATCTGAGCCGCTTTCACCGGATTGGCACCGCTGACGCTGGAGTCCAGCGTCCAGACGTCCCATTTGTTGTTATCCGTCTTCACGTAGTAGACGTTCATGTCATGGGAGTTACCCAGACTGTCGTACACGGTAACGGTACCCTTTTTGTTATAGGTATCCGGATCGGTCGGATTGAAAGGCTTCGTCGTCTGATCAATTTTGTCATCCGTGGAGTTCAGGTTCATCTGCATCGCCGCGGTGGTGGTCGTTTTCGCCGACATCAGCGTATTCGGGATCGTCAGCGCCACCGGGTTCGCCCCCTGCTGGATGGTCGCCGGGTTACCGGTCGCCGGGTAGCCGGTGACGCTCAGCCCCTGCATGTTGACCAGATTGCGGTTCTCATCAAGCTTGAACTGGCCGTTACGGCTGTAGTAAACGGAACCGTTGCTGTCGACCAGACGGAAAAAACCGTTCTGGCTAATCGCCACGTCCAGCGCGCGTCCGGTACCGGTGGTGGTGCCGTCGGTAAAGTCCTGGGTAATCCCCGCAACTTTTACCCCCAGCCCCACTTTGGAACCGGCAAACATATCGGCAAACGATGCGGTCCCGGATTTAAACCCGTAGGTCGCGGAGTTGGCGATGTTGTTGCCGATAACATCGAGGTTAGTGGCAGCAGCGTTTAATCCGCTTACCGCTTGTGAAAAGGCCATAACGTCTCTCCTGAAATAGTTAGAGGCTTAAATAATCTGGCGAACCTGATCCAGCGTGGTGGTGCCATAGGTACCCAAATCCAGTTTGTTGCCATCGCTGCCCAGCGTAACGCCCTGCACCAGGGCGAACTGCAGCGGCTGAACCACCAGCTGCGTGGTGCCCTGGCTGGCGGCGAAGTTGATGTTGTAAGCGCCGTCAGGTGCTGCCGTGCCATCATCCATCTTGCCGTCCCAGGTATAGGTATGAACGCCGGCGGTTTGCGCCCCCAGATTTAACGTCCGGACCACTTTGCCGGTCCCGTCGACTATGGTGGCGGTAACCTTCTCGGCGGACTGCGTCAGCTCAATGCCAAACGGCGTGGTATCCACGCTGGTTTCATCGCTGCTGTTTTTGCCAGCCAGAATGGTGCTGCCGGGAATCATCACGCCGTGGCCCACTAACGCGCTGGCCTGCAGCGACTGGCCGCTATTAATCTGTCCGGAGATGGAACCCAGCGTGGTGTTGAGCTTCTCAATGCCACTGAGCGTGCTGATCTGCGCCAGTTGCGAAGTCAGTTCATTGTTTTGTAACGGGTTAGTCGGATCCTGGTTTTTCAGCTGCGCAACCAACAGCGTCAGAAAGCTGCTCTGCAGGTCGGACGAACTGTTGGTGCCGGAGCTGCTGATCGACGATGAGGTCGAACTGCTACTGCTGGTATCATTGATATTGGCTACGACAGACATCGGTTACCTCCCTTATTGCCCAAGCGTCAGCGTTTTGAGCATCATGCTCTTCACGGTATTCAGTACCTCAACGTTTGCCTGATAGCTGCGCGACGCCGACATGGTGTTCACCATCTCGCCCACGACGTCGACGTTAGGCATGCGCACATAGCCTTTCGCATCCGCCAGCGGATTCCCCGGCTGGTAGACCAGCTTGTCCGGCTCCTGGCTTTCAACGACATCAGCGACTTTCACGCCGCCGGTCGCCGCGCCCATCGGCGCATCCACCTGAAAAACAACCTGCTTAGCACGATACGGCTGGCCATCCGGCCCGGCGACGCTGTCGGCGTTGGCGAGGTTACTCGCGGCCACGTTCAATCGCTTGGACTGCGCGGTCAGCGCGGAACCTGCAACATCGAAGATATTGAGTAGTGCCATGGATTAGTTCCCCTGCAGGACACTCAGCATGCCCTTAATCTGTCCGCCCAGAACCGTGAGGCCGGTCTGGTACTGGAGGCTGTTATCGGCGAACTGCGTACGCTCCCGGTCCATATCGACGGTGTTGCCATCCATCGCTGGCTGATCGGGAATGCGGTACAGCAGATCGGTATTCGGCGCGGAAAGCGCCTGGGCAGGAATATGACGTTCGGAGGTCAGCGTCAGCGCAACGCCGCTGCCTTCCGCGCGCCCGCGTGACATCACCTTTTTCAGTTCACTGGAAAAATCCATATCGCGCGCCTGATACCCCGGGGTATCGGCGTTAGCGATATTGGCAGCGAGAATCTCCTGGCGCTCTGCGCGCAGGTTTAATGCCTCTTGCTGAAAACGTAATGCGGCGTCGAGTTTATCGAGCATGTCTCCTCCGCTAATGACAAAGTTTCAGCCGACAGCTTAATTCTCCTTATGCGCGCGTCATCGACGGAATAAGCGCAATATGCGTCGCTATTTGTTGCGTTGATGTCATCGCAAGTTGAGTAAAATGCGTGCATTCGCCATCCACAGGAGCGTTCAATGCGTCAGCTCATTGTCCCATTCACCGCTGCGATACTGGCCTTTAGCCCGCTTGCTCAGGCGGCTGATATTCAGTCGCAGCTGACCGCGTTCTTTCGTGAACGGCTGACTGGCTTTAGCGATGAGGTCAGCGTGAAGCTGCGCAATACGCAGAATCAGCAGCTTAGCTGTGACGCACCCACGTTCAGCACGCCGGGTAACTCGCGGCTATGGGGAAATCTGACGGTGGTGGCCCAGTGCGGAAATGCGAAACAGTATTTACAGGTGACCGTGCAGGTGGTAGGCGATTACGTTGTCGCCGCGGCGCCCATCGTGCGCGGATCGCCGATTGAGTCGCAGAGCGTCACGTTAATGCGTGGGCGGCTCGATCAGCTACCGCCGCGTACCATGTTGAATTTGTCGCAGGCCGAGGATGCCATCAGTCTGCGCGACGTTGCCATCGGCCAGCCGATTCAGCTATCGATGGTGCGCCAGTCGTGGCGGGTGAAAGCAGGACAGAAAGTGATGGTCGTCGCCCAGGGGGAAGGCTTTAGCATCAACAGCGAGGGGCAGGCGTTAAACAACGCCGCGGTGGCCCAGAACGCCCGCGTGAGAATGCCTTCTGGTCAGGTGGTGAGCGGTCAGGTGAGCGCTGATGGGAATATTCTGATTAATCTATAAACTTCTTAAAGAATATGTGTCGCTTGCCGATAGATAATTAACAATTAATGAGAGTCGGCGCCTGCGCCATACCAAAGCCTCCAATGAGGAAAGCATTATGAGCATCGATCGTACATCATCTCTGAAAGCGGTAACGCCGGTACAACATCGCGAAACGCCGGAGACCAGTGCACAAAAAGTACGTGCCGAGAAAACCGAAACCGCCACCAGCGCCAGCGTGACGTTAAGCAATGCGCAGACCGCACTGACCCGTTCAAGCAGCGGCGATATTAATATGGCGCGCGTCGAGGAACTGAAAACCGCCATTCGTAACGGCGAGTTAAAAATGGATACCGGTAAGATTGCCGACGCGCTGATTCAAGACACGCAAGATTATCTACAGAGTAAATAAGCGCATGAGCAGTTTGTCAGCCATTCTGGACCAAATGACCAGCATCCTTCACTCTCTTAAAGAAGTGATGGATGCTGAGCAACAACAGCTCTCTGCAGGCAGCGTTAACGGCCTGCGGCTTGCCAGCATTACCGAAGAGAAAAGCTCTCTGCTGGCGACCTTAGACTACCTGGAAAAACAGCGTCGCGTCGAACAGGACGCCCGACAAAGCACCGATAATGAAGATATCGGCAGTCGCTGGCAGACCATTACGGAAACCACGCAGCAGCTGCGTCGGTTAAATCAGCATAATGGCTGGCTGCTTGAAGGACAGATTGTCCGCACCCAGCAGGCGCTCGATGTGCTGAAGCCTTTTCAGGAGACGGGACTGTACGGAAAGGATGGTCAGGCAGCAGGCAGCAGCCTTACCCGTAGCGCCAAGAAGTTCTCAGTCTGAACACGGGCGGGGCCACAGAACGTGCCCCGCGAAGTGTATTTCGTTTACGCCGTCCGGCGTACAAACTCTTTAATTCTGAAGCCCAGAATGGCCAGCGCGGCAAAATAAGCCACCACGCCTACCACCACCACGGCCATCAGACGCAACAGACGGAAAGGCATCGTACCCTGCGACCACTCCGGCATGACGTGCATCATACCGAGCAGCGCCGCCGCCATCACCAGCACCGACACCACCAGACGCACTAAGAACATGCGCCAGCCCGGCTGCGGGGTGAAGATTTTCTGCTTACGCAGCTGCCAGTACAGCAGCGCGGCGTTCAGACAGGCTGCCAGACCAATCGACAGCGACAACCCGGCGTGCTTCAGCGGGCCGATAAACGCCAGGTTCATCAACTGGGTCATAATCAGCGTGACGATAGCAATTTTCACCGGTGTTTTAATGTCCTGACGCGAATAGAAACCCGGCGCCAGAACTTTAACGACGATAAGCCCCATCAGGCCAACAGAGTAAGCCACCAGCGCGCGCTGGGTCATCGCGGCATCAAAGGCGGTAAATTTACCGTACTGGAACAGCGCCACGGTCAGCGGCTTGGCCAGAATACCCAACGCCACCGCGCTCGGCAGGGCCAGCAGGAAACACAGGCGCAGGCCCCAGTCCATCAGGCGACAGTATTCGTCGTGGTTGCCGCTGGCAAAGCTTTTCGACAGCGACGGCAGCAGGATAGTCCCCAGCGCCACGCCCAGCACGCCTGACGGGAACTCCATCAGACGGTCGGCGTAATACATCCACGAGACGGAGCCGGAAACGAGAAACGAGGCAAAAATGGTGTTGATGATCAGCGAGATCTGGCTCACCGAGACGCCGAGAATTGCCGGCCCCATCTGTTTCACCACCCGCACCGCGCCCGCGTCTTTAAAGTTGATGCGCGGCAGCACCAGCATGCCGATTTTTTTCAGATGCGGAAGCTGATAGGCCAGTTGCAGCACGCCGCCGACGGTCACCGCCCACGCCAGCGCCAGCACCGGCGGATGGAAATGCGGCGCGGCGAACAGCGCGAAGCCAATCATGCTGATATTAAGGAAGGTTGGCGCAAAGGCTGGCACCGAGAAGCGGTTCCAGGTATTCAGGATCGCGCCGACCAACGAGGCGAGTGAAATCAACAGAATATACGGGAAGGTAATACGCAGTAGCTGGGTGGTCAGCGTGAACTTGTCAGCGGTGTCGGCAAAGCCCGGCGCGGTAATGGTGATCACCCACGGCGCGGCCAGCATCCCCAGCACGGTAACAATCGCCAGCGCCAGCGTGAGCAGCCCGGAAACGTAAGCGACAAATACCCGCGTGGCCTCTTCACCCTGCTTGCTTTTGTATTCGGCCAGAATCGGCACAAACGCCTGGGAAAACGCCCCTTCGGCAAAAATTCGACGCAGCAGGTTCGGTAGCTTAAACGCCACGAAAAAGGCGTCGGTGGCCATTCCTGCCCCAAACACCCTCGCCACAATCGCGTCGCGCGCAAATCCCAGCACGCGCGAAAACATGGTCATCGAGCTGACGGCTGCCAGCGATTTTAATAGGTTCATGACTTTGTGATTCCACAACCCGCAAACAAAACGCCCGGTAGACGGGCGCGAAAAAGTGGCGTTAGTCTACCGGGTTCGGGATGAATTGCTACTGCCAGTTGTTACAGCTGGTTATTCGCGGATCGCCTCATGCCACAGCCCTTCCACGATACGCTGGGCCATAATAGCCTGCTCCCCCGCCGTTTCCGGAACCGTCTGATTTTGCACGCATTCAATAAAATGATGCGCACAGCCGACAAACCCACGCTGTTCGAGGGTCGTTTGCCAGCCGGGAATCGGCCGCGTCACGACGCCAGCGCCACGCTCTTCACGCCATTCGCGCATATCGGTGACCTCATAGAGCCCGCCGTCCGCCACCGCCTGCACCGACTCACGCTGGCTGCCTGCGCGGCGATGCATACTGGTGGTAATCTGTAGGCCTGGCTGGCTGAAGTGGTGCTCGGCATAGAACATGCAGCCTTCATCGGTGGTTTGCAGCACGCCATCGCTGAGTTTGGCCTTACCGCCCGCCAGCCACAGCGCGGTATCCACCACGTGCAGATAGTCATCCAGCAGGGTAAATCGCAGATCGTGCGGGCCGACGCTGTCGCTACGATGTTTATCCATCCGCAGCGAGGCCATTTCACCCGCCTGTTTTTTCAGCTCACGGTACAGTGGCGAAAAGCGGCGGTTGAAACCCACCATCAGGGTCAACTTTTTGCGCGCCGCCAGCGCCACCAGCCGTTCCGCATCATCAAGCTTATCGGCCAACGGTTTGTCCACGCAGACGTGCACCCCTGCGTTCAGCAACTCGCTGACCACCGCATAGTGAGACGCCGTGGAACTGTGCACAAATACCGCGTCGCACTGGGCGGCCAGCGCCGCCAGCGAATCGGCGTAAGGCATGCGGTAGGTTTCGCACACCTTCAGCGCCTTTTCTTTACCCGGCGACCAGGCGGCCTGTAGCGTCCAGTCTGTTGCCGCGCTCACCACCGGCAACCATGCCTTCTGCGCAATACCGCCCAGGCCGACCACACCAATGCGAATTTTAGCCATGCTGATTACTCCCCAAGGTGCGCCAGCAGTGAATCCAGACGCTGTTTCAGTTCCGCAACTTCGCCTTCCAGCGCTTCAACCCGGTCGCGCAGATCGCTATCAGCCGCTGGCGCACTGCTCTGAGCCGCTACCGACTGTAAATCAACTTCACCGCTAAACAGATGCATATAGCGGCTTTCCCGCTTGCCTGGTTCACGCGGCAGACGCACAACAAACGGGCCGTCTTCGCGGTTCGCCAGACGTTCCAGGGTACTCTCCACCTCGGCCATGTCGGCAAATTCATGCATGCGCTGCGCGCGACCACGCAATTCACCTGGCGTCTGCGCGCCGCGCAGCAGCAGTGTCGTCACCAGCGCGACTTCGGCAGAAGAGAGTTTCAGATCGCCAAACTCCGAGTTGCAAAAACGCTGTTCGTACTTGGTGACGCGGTTACCAAACCCACTGACCGTACGCAAATAGTGGCGCTTGACCAAAGTATCGAGCTGATCCTGAACTTCCGCTTCGCTGAGCGTCATCACCGGCTCGCGATTGGTTTTCTGATTACAGGCCGTCGCTACGGCGTTGATCGACAGCGGATACTGCTCCGGCGTCGTCACCTGCTTTTCCAGCAGGCAGCCGATCACGCGAGCTTCCAGAGGCGTTAATTGGTATTTCATGGTGATTCCTTAGCGGCCAGGCGTCCATTGTGGGGTGGTTAAGGCGGTCAGTACATGATCGCGCCATTCACCGTCAATCAGTAAATAGTCCTTCGCATAACCCTCTTTTTCAAAACCGAGACGCGCCAGCAGATTCCCGCTGCGCTGATTATGCGGCATATAGTTCGCCATAATACGGTGAATATGCTGCGTGCGCTGCATATAACGAATGGCGGCGGTCAGCGCTTCGTACATCATCCCCTGCCCCTGCCACTTCTGGCCGATGGAGTAGCCGAGATAACACGCATGGAACGACCCGCGCACCACGTTGGAGAAGTTGGCGACGCCGATGATCTCTTTTTCCTCAGGGTCAAGCAGCGCGAAATAAAAGGCGGTTCCCTGCTTGTGGAACTCGTTAATCATCGACAGGCGCGCCTGCCATCCTGAGGGATAGCAGTGGCTGTCATCGCGAATGGGTTCCCAGGGTTTTAAAAACTGTCGATTCTCGGCGTAATAATCCGCCAGACGCCACGCATCCCGGTCGTGAATCAACCGCACAACCAACCGATCCGTGGTCAACCGAACTTTCGGCACGTTACTGCGATAGCCAAACATCTCACTACTCCTGTACCCAAACTATACCCTGATCGTTTAACTATACCTGCCCGACGGCAGCCAATGAAAACAACACGCTGTCTTTTTGCATTGTGATAAAAAAGGACCACCGCTGGCAATACGAGAAAAGGTGAGATCGCGCGGAAAATGAAGATGTTTTGTCTTAACGGCCGACAGGCGCTAAGCAGTTGAGAAATGAGATAAAACGCAGAGGTTATTTTTTATCGGTTCCAGCAGGTGAATTTATGCCATTAACAGACAAATATTTCCCCGCGCGGTTTGCGAGAATTGGTCATTATTTTCTCAATAGGTTTGTATCATGGGTGAAATTAGCGTTACCAAACTCTTAGTGGTCGTCGTGCTTTTTGTTCTGGTGTTCGGCACCAAAAAACTCGGTTCCCTCGGGGCGGACCTGGGCACGGCGTTAAAGGGCTTTAAAAAAGCGATGAACGACGTGCACGCCGACACGGATGCCGACTTTACCGCAGAGAAGAAAACGGCAGAGAATAAGCCGCACGACCAAGCCTGAAGCCCGCAAAATCAGCGAGTAGCGTTCACCATTTTGCCCCATCCGCGGCACTTTCAGTATTTTCCGCTGTCAGATTGTTACTGACAGCGTATGCTGCTTATTGTCAGGATGCATACAACGCTTTACGTTGAGGAACCCCATGAAAAAATTGTTAGTCATTGCCGCCCTGATCGTTAGCGGCCTGGTTGTTGGCTGTAATCAGCTTACGCAATATTCGGTCAGCGAGCAGGAGATTAATCAGGCGTTGCAAAAACGCAATAATTTCTCCAAAGATATCGGGGTTCCGGGCGTGGCAGACGCCCATATCGTCCTCAACAATTTGACCAGCGCCATTGGCCGTGAAGAGCCGAATAAAGTGAGCCTGAGCGGTGACGCGAAGCTGGATCTGAACTCCCTGTTCGGCAGCCAGAAAGCTAACATAGCCCTCAAGCTGAAGGCCTTACCGGTGTTTAATCAGGAGCAAGGCGCCATCTACCTGCAGGAGATGGAAGTGGTGGATGCTAAAGTCACGCCGGAGAAAATGCAGTCGGTGGTGCAAACGTTAATTCCGTATCTTAATCAGTCGCTGCGAACCTACTTCAACAAGCAGCCGGCCTACGTGCTGAAAGAAGATGCCAGCAAGGGTGAAGCGCTGGCGAAGAAATTCGCGAAAGGCATTGAAGTGAAGCCAGGCGAAATCATTATCCCGTTCACCAACTAATCCCTTGTTGTTCATGCCCGATGGCGCCATGTCATCGGGCATTATTTTTTACGGAAAAGGATGCAAAGGAAAACGTTTCCGCTTATCCTTAGTGCCCGGCAAAAATGACTGATATCCCACCAGCCGGAGCCTTACATGACCGCATTACCGCAAGTTCTGAAAATTCGCCGCCCAGACGACTGGCATATCCATCTTCGCGACGGCGAGATGTTGAAAACGGTTGTTCCGTATACCAGCGAGCTGTATGGCCGCGCGATTATTATGCCGAACCTGGTTCCGCCAATTACCACCGTCGATGCGGCTATCGCCTATCGCCAGCGCATCCTCGACGCGGTGCCTGCCGGGCACGACTTCACTCCGCTGATGACCTGCTATTTGACCGATACGCTGGATCCAAACGAACTGGAGCGCGGTTTTAACGAAGGCGTATTCACCGCCGCGAAGCTGTATCCGGCTAACGCTACCACCAACTCCAGCCACGGCGTCACCAGCATCGATGCGATTATGCCCGTGCTGGAGCGCATGGAGAAGCTGGGTATGCCGCTGCTGGTGCACGGCGAAGTGACCCATGCAGAAATCGATATTTTCGACCGCGAGGCGCGCTTTATCGACAGCGTGATGGAGCCGCTACGCCAGCGTCTTCAGGGCCTGAAAGTGGTGTTCGAACACATCACCACCAAAGATGCCGCCGAGTATGTGCGCGACGGCAATGACCTGCTGGCCGCCACCATCACGCCACAGCATCTGATGTTCAACCGCAACCATATGCTGGTCGGCGGCGTGCGTCCGCATCTGTACTGCCTGCCGATTCTGAAACGCAACGTTCACCAGCAGGCGCTGCGCGAACTGGTTGCCAGCGGCTTTACCCGCGCCTTCCTCGGCACTGATTCCGCGCCGCACGCCCGTCACCGTAAAGAAGCCAGTTGCGGCTGTGCGGGTTGCTTTAATGCGCCTGGCGCGCTGGGCAGCTACGCCACCGTGTTTGAAGAGATGAACGCGCTTGAGCATTTCGAAGCGTTCTGCTCGCTGAACGGCCCGCGCTTCTACGGCCTGCCGGTTAACGACAGCTACGTTGAGCTGGTGCGTGAAGAGAGTCAGGTCGCGGAAAGCATCGCCCTGAGTGATGATACCTTAGTGCCGTTCCTCGCCGGAGAAACGCTGCGCTGGACGGTGAAAAAATAAAATCGCCCCCCTGTTGTAAACGCCTGAATATGGCTGTATAAATATACAGTATATTACACAGGGGGCAATTATGCGTATTGAAGTCACTATTGCAAAAACCACCGCGCTGCCGGCAGGCGCCTTAGACGCGCTGGCAGACGAACTTTCCCGCCGTATCAACAACCAATTTCCAGACAGCGGTGGCGCCCTTAGCGTGCGCTATGCTGCCAGCAATAACCTTTCCGTGATCGGTGGCATTAAAGAAGATAAAGACCGCATCAGCGAAATCCTCCAGGAAACCTGGGAAAGCGCCGACGACTGGTTCATCACCGACTAAATTTTCCCTCATTGTGTTTTTTTTGCCGGGTCGCCCCGGCTTTTTTTATTCCCGCGCTTGTTTTTCTGTGATCAATCCCCACTTTTTACATTAGCGGTAAAAAATTGCGCGACATGGTTGTTTATTGCGCAAATAGCCGACTAACTCAGGAATTTGTGTTGCTTTTGATTTCAATTCTCGAGTATTTATTGAAGTGTTGTATACTGATAAAGCTTCACAAAAAATTGCATTAGACCTCGAGAGTTGTTGCCTTTTAACACGTAAATAAGGGGTTATGATGGAAAAGAATAATGAAGTCATCCAGACCCATCCCCTCGTCGGATGGGACATCAGCACCGTAGATAGCTATGATGCGCTGATGTTGCGCCTGCACTACCAAGACCCCAATCAATCGAGCAATAAAGAAGCAGAAGTTGGCCAAACGCTATGGCTGACGACCGATGTCGCACGTCAGTTTATTTCCATACTGGAAGCCGGGATTGCCAAAATTGAGTCTGGCGATTACCAGGTCAACGAGTATCGCCGGCATTAGCGCCGATACTTTTCTCGTCGTAATGGCAAACAGGCACCCTCGGGTGCCTTAATTATTTTCACGCTTGTATAACAACTGCAGCTTAATTTACTCTACCAGACACAGATTTCGCGCCTCATTATCGAGTCAGGAAAGACTATGCAATACGATCTCATTATTGTTGGCAGTGGCTCCGTCGGTGCCGCTGCCGGTTATTACGCCCGTAAAGCGGGTTTAAACGTCCTGATGACCGACGCCCATATGCCGCCCCACCAGCAGGGTAGCCACCACGGCGACACGCGTCTGATGCGCCACGCCTACGGCGAGGGTGAGAAATATGTGCCGCTGGTACTGCGTGCGCAAGCGCTTTGGGACGAGCTGTCCGCCATCAGCGGCGAAGAGCTGTTCGAACGCAGCGGCGTGGTGAATCTTGGCCCCGCCAACTCCACCTTCCTGCAGACCGTCGCCCAGAGCGCCGAGCAGTTTAACCTGCCGGTAGAGCGGCTGGACGCCAGCGCGCTGATGGCCCGCTGGCCCGAAATCACCGTGCCCGCCGACTATCAGGCCATTTTTGAACCCGGCTCCGGCGTACTGAAAAGCGAACTGGCGGTAAAAACGCTGATCGCGATGGCGAAAGACGCGGGTTGCGCCCAGCTGTTTAACTGCCCGGTCACCGCCATCCACAGCGATGCCGATGGCGTAACGATTGAAACGTCTGAAGGCCGCTGGCAAGGTAAAAAACTGCTGCTGACCGCCGGTACCTGGGTGAAACAGTTCTACCCTGAACTGCCGATTCAGCCGGTACGTAAGGTTTTTGCCTGGTTCCAGGCCGATGGCCGCTATAGCCGTAAGAATAACTTCCCGGCGTTTACCGGCGAGTTGCCTGACGGCGATCAGTTCTACGGTTTCCCGGCGGTTGAAAACGAATTGAAAATTGGCAAACACAACGGCGGGCAGCTAATCAACAGCCCGGAAGAGCGCAAAGCGTTCGGTTCGGTCGCCAGCGACGGCTCAGAAGCGTTCGGCTTCCTGCGCCAGATTTTGCCCGGCATCGGCGGCTGTCTGTACGGCGCAGCCTGTACCTACGATAACTCGCCGGATGAAGACTTTATTATCGACACCCTGCCCGGCCAGCCCGACGTGCTGTTTATCGGCGGTCTGAGCGGCCATGGCTTTAAGTTCGCTACCGTACTGGGCGAAATTGCCGCCCAATTTGCGCAGCAGCAGACGCCAGCGTTCGATTTAAGCCCCTTCGCGCTGGCCCGTTTTAACCACTAAAAATGAACGGCCCCGACAATGCGGGGCCGTTCTACAGAGAATGATATGCGTCGTCTGTTTTACTACCTGATCAACAACATTCGCGAGCACCTGATGCTTTATCTGATGCTCTGGCTGCTGCTGGCCCTCGCCGATATCGCCTATCTCTATTTCAGCTAGTTGTTTTGCCCTTCCGGGTCAGGAATGCCTAAACGCGTATTCAAACGCCCGCGCGACTTATTAAAGATCTTATTGCCGTTTTCGCGGCCCGCACGTCGCTGACGTTGTTCCTCTTCCGGCAGCTTGTGTTCCTGCTGGCAGGCTTCGCTGCAGCAGCCTTCAAACTTCTCGGCGCAGGCCGGGCACTGAATAAACAGCAGGTGGCAGCCGTCGTTCAGGCAGTTGGTGTGGCTGTCGCAAAGCGTGCCGCACTGATGGCAGTGGGCAATCACCTCATCGGAGATACGCTCGCCCATACGCTCGTCGAAGACGAAGTTTTTGCCGATAAAGCGTACCGGTAAGCCTTGCTCGCGGGCGCGACGCGCGTATTCAATAATACCGCCTTCAATATGCCACACCTGCTTGAAGCCGTTGTGCTTCATCCAGGCGCTGGCTTTCTCGCAGCGAATACCACCGGTGCAGTACATGACGATTTTTTTATCTTTATGTTCCTGCATCATTTCCACGGCCTTCGGCAACTGCTCGCGGAAAGTATCTGCCGGAATTTCCAGCGCCTGCTCAAAATGGCCCACTTCATATTCATAGTGGTTGCGCATATCGATAAATACCGCGTCCGGATCGTCCAGCATGGCGTTAACTTCAGCCGCTTTCAGGTAGTCGCCGACGTCGCTGGCATCGAAGGTAGGATCGTCAATCCCGTCCGCGACGATACGATCGCGGACCTTCATGCGCAGCACCCAGAAGGATTTACCATCGTCATCAAGGGCGATATTCAGACGCAGGTCTTTCAGCGCCGGATCAAAGCTGTACAACCGTTCGCGCAGCTTTTCCACGAGGCTGGCAGGGACGCTGATCTGGGCGTTAATGCCCTCGTGGGCGAGATAGATACGGCCAAAGACCTTGAGCTCCGTTAGCGCAACATACAGCGCATCCCGGGTAGCCCTGGGATCGACGATGGTGAAGTATTTATAGAATGAGATAGTGGTGCGTGGCTCGGTTTCTGCCAGCATCTGCGCTTTCAGCGTCTCATTCGAAATGCGGTTATGCAACACTGGCATGGTGTTCTTATCCTGCAAAATAGAATGGATGGTCTTAATCGGGGCGCATGATATAGCAATCATCGTTAATTTACATCCCCACATTTTGCGCTACATTTTCATCACCAATAATAATACCGCGCAAAATCTCTGGCTAAATTATCGTCGGTCGTGGCCCCGGCATTTTGGTTGACGGAAAAATAGTGCGACAATAGAACCAGTTGCTCGTAAAAACAGGAAACACATGACCCAGTTACCCAAGTTCACCGCTGCGCTGCTGCATCCTCGCTACTGGCCATCATGGCTGGGCATTGGTCTGCTCTGGCTGGTCGTTCAACTGCCCTATCCGGTTATCTACCGTCTCGGCAACGCGATGGGTAGACTGGCATTGCGGCTGATGAAGCGCCGCGCAAAAATTGCCTACCGTAATCTGGAGCTTTGCTTCCCGGAGATGAGCGAAGAAGAACGTCATCGGATGGTGGTGAAGAATTTTGAGTCCGTGGGCATGGGCGTGATGGAGACCGGCATCGCCTGGTTCTGGCCAACGAAGCGTATTAACCGCTGGATGGACGCCAGCGGCCTTGAGCACATTCGCGCCGTACAGGATTCTGGCCGCGGCGTTTTGCTGATCGGTATTCACTTCCTGACGCTCGAAATGGGCGCCCGGATGTTTGGTATCCACAACCCCGGCATCGGCGTCTATCGCCCAAACGACAACCCGGTACTCGACTGGCTGCAAACCTGGGGTCGCATGCGTTCGAATAAAAGCATGCTCGATCGTAAAGACCTCAAAGGGATGGTCAGGGCGTTGAAAAACGGCGAGATCATCTGGTACGCGCCGGATCACGACTACGGTCCGCGCGCCAGCGTGTTCGCCCCGCTGTTTGCGGTGAAAGACGCAGCGACCACTTCCGGTACCTGGATGCTGGCGAAGATGTCTAAAGCCTGCGTTGTGCCGTTTGTGCCGCGCCGCAAACCGGACGGTAAAGGCTACGAGTTGATTATCCTTGAGCCGGAGTGCAATCCGCCGCTGGACGACGCGGAAACGACTGCCGCATGGATGAACACCATCGTCGAGAAATGCATCCTGATGGCGCCCGAGCAATATATGTGGCTGCATCGGCGCTTTAAGACGCGTCCGGAAGGTGTCCCCTCCCGCTACTGATCGCAACGCGCAGCCCTGGCTGCGCGTTTTATTTTAGCTTTAAAAGCTACCCACATTGCGGTGATATGAACACGGGCGCATAATTAGCAGGCTTATAAATACACTCTCTTTTGGCGATATTGCCTGCGGAACCCTATGCTACCCTCAGATGCCCCCATAAACTGGAAGCGTAACCTCGCTGTCGTCTGGCTCGGCTGTTTTTTAACCGGCGCTGCATTCAGCCTGGTGATGCCGTTCCTTCCCCTGTACGTTGAGCAACTTGGCGTGACTGGCCACAGCGCGCTGAATATGTGGTCTGGCCTGGTCTTCAGTATCACCTTTCTGTTTTCCGCCATCGCCTCCCCGCTGTGGGGCGGTTTAGCCGACCGTAAAGGCCGCAAAATCATGCTGCTGCGTTCGGCACTGGGCATGGCCATCGTCATGCTGCTGATGGGGCTGGCGCAGAATATCTGGCAATTTTTAATCCTGCGCGCGCTGCTGGGGCTGCTGGGGGGTTTTATTCCTAACGCCAACGCGCTGATTGCCACTCAAATCCCACGCCATAAAAGCGGCTGGGCGCTGGGGACGCTCTCGACTGGCGCGGTCAGCGGCGCGCTGCTTGGGCCGCTCGCCGGTGGTTTCCTGGCCGATAACTACGGGCTGCGTCCGGTCTTCTTTATGACCGCAACGGTACTGTTTATCTGCTTCGTCCTGACCCTGTTCTTTATCCGCGAGCAGTTCACGCCGGTCTCCAAAAAGGAGATGCTGCACGTTAAAGAGGTATTCGGCTCACTGAAAAATCGCGAGCTGGTGCTTAGCCTGTTCGTCACCACCTTAATTATTCAAGTCGCCACCGGTTCAATTGCGCCAATCCTCACGCTCTACGTGCGCGATCTGGCGGGGAATATCAGCAACATCGCCTTTATCAGCGGCATGATAGCCTCAGTCCCCGGCGTGGCGGCGCTGATTTGCGCACCACGCCTGGGGAAACTTGGCGACCGCATCGGCCCGGAGAAAATTCTTATCGTCGCGCTGATTGTTTCGGTGCTGCTGCTGATTCCGATGTCATTTGTGCAAAACCCGCTACAGCTGGGTATTCTGCGCTTCCTGTTGGGGGCCGCCGACGGCGCGCTCCTTCCGGCGGTACAAACGCTGTTGGTCTATAACTCCAGCAACCAGATTGCCGGGCGTATTTTCAGCTACAACCAGTCGTTCCGCGATATAGGCAACGTGACCGGGCCACTGATTGGCGCCGCCGTATCGGCCAACTATGGCTTCCGCGCGGTGTTCTGCGTGACCGCCGTCGTGGTGCTGTTTAACGCCGTTTATACCGGTTTCAGCCTACGCCGTAACCCGGAACCCTCTCGCCCCTAGCCCTCTCGCCCTGCGGTTTGCGTGAAAACATCGCGCAGGGCGTGTACAACCGAAAACTTCAGCTATTATTTCCCTAAATACCACGTCAAATTGCAGGGAGAAAGAGATGACCTTATACGCCACGCTCGAAGAAGCTATTGATGCGGCACGTGAAACTTTTCTCGCCGAGAATCCCGGTCTGGAGGAGAGCGAAGCGGACGTACAGCAGTTCAATATGCAAAAGTACGTTTTACAGGACGGTGACATCATGTGGCAGGCCGAGTTCTTCGCCGATGAGGATGAAGAAGGCGAATGTCTGCCAATGCTCAGCGGCGAAGCCGCGCAGAGCGTGTTTGACGGTGACTTTGACGAGATTGAGCTTCGTCAGGAATGGGTAGAAGAGAATACGCTACACGAGTGGGATGAAGGCGAGTATCAGCTGGAGCCCTCTCTCGATACCGAAGAGGGCCAGACCGCTGCCGATGAATGGGATGAGCGCTAGCTACTCATAAGGCCCGTGGCTGGCGTCAATCGGCAGCAACAGGGTGTCGAACACCAGCGAGAACGGTAGATCGATAATGGTGACATAGCGCCAGGCGGAATCGCGCAAATCCCACTTTACGCCCGGATAATACTGGTTTCCATGGCCCTGTCCGGGAATCGTTCTACTGATAATGCTGCCGCATCCGCTCAGCACTATCGTCATGACGACAACCAGTAACATTCGTATCACGTTGTTCTTCCTCATTGTTACAGACAAAAAAATACCGGCTGGATGGCCGGTATTTCCTTACGGCAAATATCTCCCCTGACCTTCCCCGGCGGGGTTCTACCTCGACCGGGGACGCTCCGGGTTATTTGGCTTTTAACGCCTGTGGATTCAGCGTCAGCTTATCGTACTCAGCCACCCAGGAGGAATATCTCTCCGGCGCGGCCCAGACGCGGTAGTGCAGACGCGACAGGGTGACCGGGTCGCTCAGCAGCACCAGACGACGATCGCGGTTCAGCTTATCCGGCGTTTCGTTCAGCGCCTGTTCAACGTGGCGATCGCGGGCGATCTCCAGCACATGGCTCGCACGGTGACGCGCGGTTGCCATCGCCGTTGCCAGGGCGTTAAACGACGGATTAAACACCGCATGCATAAAGCCGTCGTCCAGCACGCGTGCGCGGTTCTGTTCCAGATACGCTTCGGTATCAGCCAGCACCTTCGGCGTGCTGTACTCTTCCGGAATCAGGAACAGCTTCCAGCGTTTGGTGCGCAGACCCACGGTCGAGCGGCTGGAGATCACCGACACGAACGGCGACAGAATCAGCGAGAACACAATCGGCGCCAGCCAGAACAGGAAGCGCAGATCCAGCCACGCCATGCCGACAGCCCACACCAGGCCCAGCAGCAGCTGAGAACCGTGACGCATAAAGGCTTCACTCCACGGCGTGGAGTCATCATCACGCTGCGGCGAGTTCCAGACCACTTCCCAGCCCAGGAACGCGCTGACCACGAATACGGTGTGGAACAGCATACGCACCGGTGCCAGCAGCACGGAGAACAGCACCTCCAACAGCAGGGAGATCGTCACACGTACAAAGCCGCCATACTCTTTCGAGCCTTTGCACCACACGAGAATGATACTCAGCAGTTTCGGCAGGAACAGCAGCACCATGGTCGAGGCAAACAGCGCGATCGCCAGCTCAGGACGCCACTGCGGCCAGACCGGGAACAGCTGACGCGGCTGCAGGAAGTACTGTGGCTCGGTTAGCGCATGCACTACCTGCAGCGCGGTCGACAGGGCCAGGAACATAAACCACAGCGGCGCGGAGAGGTAGGACATCACACCGGTGAGGAACACCGCACGGTGAACCGGATGCATCCCTTTTACCAGGAACAGTCGGAAGTTCATCAGGTTACCCTGACACCAGCGACGGTCGCGCTTCAGTTCATCCAGCAGGTTCGGCGGCAGCTCTTCATATGAGCCCGGCAGATCGTAAGCAATCCACACGCCCCACCCGGCACGACGCATCAGCGCGGCTTCAACGAAGTCGTGCGACAGAATCGACCCGGCGAAGTTACCGTCACCCGGCAGCGGCGCCAGCGCGCAGTGCTCGATAAACGGCTTCACGCGGATGATGGCGTTGTGGCCCCAGTAGTGCGATTCGCCTAACTGCCAGAAGTGCAAACCGGCGGTAAACAGCGGGCCGTAAACGCGGGTTGCAAACTGCTGACAGCGGGCGTACAGCGTGTCCATTCCGGAGGCGCGCGGCGAAGACTGGATGATCCCGGCATTCGGGTTCGCTTCCATCAGGCGCACCAGGTTGGTCAGGCAGTCGCCGGACATCACCGAGTCGGCATCCAGCACAACCATATAGCTGTACTGATTACCCCAGCGGCGGCAGAAGTCATCAATGTTGCCGCTTTTACGCTTCACGCGACGACGACGACGACGATAGAAGATCTGCCCTTCACCCTGCACCTCGGCAATCAGCTCCATCCAGGCTTTTTGCTCTGCTACGCAGATGTCCGGATTGTAGCTGTCGCTGAGAATGTAAACGTCAAAGTGCTTCTGCTGACCAGTGGCTTTCACTGACTCCCAGGTCGCACGCAAACCGGCGAATACGCGGGACACGTCTTCGTTACAAATAGGCATAATCAGCGCCGTCCGGTGTTCCGGATTCAGCGGCTCATCGCCCACGGTAGACGCAGAAATGCTGTACTTGTCGCGGCCAATTAGCAGTTGCAGGAAGCCCATCAATGCGGTCCAGAAACCGGCGGAGACCCAGCAGAACAGGACGGCAAAGAGGATCAGGATCCCGGTTTGCAGCAAATACGGCAGCAGCTGCATAAAGGAGACCCACAGATTCTGCCCGACCATATCGGCCGGGTTAATCAGCGCCCAGCCCTGATACGGCAGGATGGTCTTCATATACCAGGTCGCGACCACGGTCTGCGCCAGCGTCAGAATCAGCAGCGTGTAACGGCGTAAGGAACCCACCGTACGCCATTTCGCTTCACGTTCCTGCTCTTCTTTGGTCAGACGAGACAGGTAGCGCGGAGTGACATCGCGGCCACGCAGACGATCCCAGAAGCGACCAACCGGGTTGGTACGCCATGGGTCCGGGAACATAGAAGAACGCGTAGCTTTCGGCATCGCCTGCAGCTGCGTGCGCCCTTCCTCGTCTTTGATGAGCTGATCGCCGCCCAGAGAATCTGGCCAGCTCTCTTTCAGACGCGCTTTGACGGACGCCAACGGCGTGTCGTCATCGCGTGCAATTGTCTGATGCTCGTCATCCAGCGCTTCGTGCACGGCGCGCAGCGTCGTGTCCGGGAGCGCCGCTTTTTCTGCATCCGTAAGCGACAGTGCGTCGATATACTTCGTTGTCTTATTCATTTGCAGGCAGCTGATAGCTCCAGGTTTCACTCAGCGCTTGGTCCGCGTTGACCAGCGCAGCGCGCATTTCAGTGGTTTTCTTCGGATCTTTCACCTTCACGCGCAGCGTTAAACGCCAACCTTTGGTCACCGGGTTATAGCGAACGCTGTTTTCAACGATTTCACCGTTATCACCAATGCTCGTCTGCGCCGTTACCGGCGTATCCTGCGGCATTTTACGCATATCGGCACCGGTAAAGTCGACGATGAACGCCAGGGTACCGTCAGGCTGACGAATCAGGTTCGACTGTTTGACATCGCCGGTAGAACGGCGAGTCTGCATCACGTACGCGTTGTCCGTGGCATGCAGTTTGTCTTCGTCACGGGTAAAGGTGATGGTGTACTTGTAGTTCATCTCTTTACCGGCTTCCGGCAGTTTATCCGGCGTCCAGTAAGCCACGATGTTATCGTTGGTTTCGTCGTTGGTTGGGATCTCGACCAGCTCAATGGTGCCTTTGCCCCAATCGCCTTTCGGCGTGATCCAGGCGCTTGGGCGCAGATCGTAGCGGTCATCCAGATCTTCAAAACGAGAGAACTGACGGCCACGCTGCAGCAGACCAAAGCCCTGCGGATTTTCGGTCGCGAAGCTGCTGACGGCCAGATGTTTCGGGTTGTTCAGCGGACGCCAGATCCATTCGTCGTTGCCGGCGTGGATAGACAAACCGTTAGAATCGTGCAGTTCCGGGCGATAGTTGGTCGCGGCGGAAGGCTGGGTCGGCCCGAACAGGAACATACTGGTCAACGGCGCAACGCCCAGTTTACCCACTTTGTCCCGCAGATAAATTTTGCTCTGCACGTCGACGACAGTATCGCGACCCGGCATCACCACAAAGCGGTAAGCGCCGGTTGCACGCGGGGAATCCAGCAGCGCATAGATAGTCAGACGCTTATCGGTCGCTTTTGGACGCTCGATCCAGTATTCACGGAAGCGAGGGAACTCCTCACCGGACGGCAGCGCCGTGTCAATCGCCAGACCGCGGGCAGACAGGCCATACACCTGCCCCTGACCGAGCACGCGGAAGTAGCTGGCACCCAACATGCTGACGATCTCGTCGTTCTTATCTTTGCTGTTGATCGGATACAGCACTTTGAAGCCTGCAAAGCCAAGATCCTTCACGGTGTCTTTGTCATGCTTAACGTCACCGAACGTGAAGTAGTCCGGGCTGTACTTAATTTTCCGCACGGAGGTCGCCGTGACTTCATTAATGGTCACCGGCGTGTCGAAATACATACCCTGGTGGTAGAATTCGAGCTTAAACGGGGTCTTAATGTTGCTCCAGTATGCCTTATCGTGGTTGAACTGGATTTGCTGGTAGTCCGCATATTTCATATCGCGGAAGACGGAAGGCAGGTTGCTTTTCGGCGCTTCATAGCTTTTATCCGCCAGCGACTTAGCCTGCTTTGCAACGTCATCAATAGTGAATGCCCATGCAGATGAAGTACACAGGGACAACATTACGGCTGCGCCTAACCAACGCAGTTTCATCATCTGTGGTTTCTGTTTCATATAACTAAGCACTTCCCCCTTTGTGTGCTTAAATCGATCCGATCCATTTTACTGGAAATTCAAGCAATCCGACAACATAATCCCCATATTGTTCAGCCCGGTGGCTTAGGTATTAAGCAACCGTCGACTGTGCTTTGCACTTTGCGTGCTTATCCTGGAGACAGGTAACCAGAGTTCGTGTAGGGTTGCCAACGAATGTAAACTTTCTCGTCTTAGTCTGTAAGGCGATTAGTCTGAGAATCGTACCTAACCCTATGAATAACAAACCCGCACAGCGTGAATATTTTCTCGACTCGATTCGGGCCTGGCTAATGTTGCTGGGGATCCCTTTTCACATTTCGCTCCTGTATTCTACCCACACCTGGCATATGAATAGCCCGACGCCGTCATGGTGGCTGACGCTTTTTAACGATTTTGTGCACGCATTTCGCATGCAGGTGTTCTTTGTTATCTCCGGCTACTTTTCCTACATGCTCTTTTTGCGCTATCCCATCAAAAAATGGTGGAAGGTTCGCGTTGAGCGCGTGGGTATTCCGATGCTAACCGCCATTCCGCTGCTCACGCTGCCGCAATTCCTGATGCTGCAATACGTTAAGGGTAAGACGGAAACCTGGCATACGCTGTCGTTTTACGAAAAATATAATACGCTGGCCTGGGAACTGGTGTCGCACCTGTGGTTCCTGCTCGTTCTGGTGGTGCTGACTACTCTCGGCATTCTGGTCTTTCACCAGATGCGCCGCCGCCAGATGCGTCGCCGGGCCGATCTCTTCGACAACATGACCATGGGCAAACTTACGCTCATGTTCCTGCTGCTCGGTGTGGTTTACGCCGCTATCCGTCGGACGCTATTCCTTATTTACCCGCCGATTCTGAGTGATGGCCTGTTTAACTTCGTGGTCATGCAGACGCTGTTTTACGTGCCCTTCTTTATTCTCGGCGCGCTGGCCTTTATTCATCCGAAGTTAAAAACGCTGTTCACCACCCCTTCACCGTGGTGCATCGTGGCGGCCCTGTTCGGGTTTATCGCCTATCGACTGAATCAGCACTACGGTTCTGGCGATGCATGGATGTATGAAACGGAATATGTGATTACGATGGTATTAGGCGTGTGGATGGTGAACGTGGTGTTCTCATTCGGCCACCGTATGCTGAACTTCCAGTCCGCACGCGTCACCTATTTCGTCAATGCTTCCTTATTTATCTATCTGGTGCACCACCCGCTGACGCTGTTCTTCGGCGCCTGGATTATGCCGAGCATCAGCTCAAATACGCTCGGCTTCCTGACCGGGTTGGTTTTTGTGGTGGGCTGTGCGTTGGTGTTGTACGAAATTCATCTGCGTATTCCCCTGCTGCGTTTCCTGTTTTCCGGCAAACCACAGCAAAAAGCACCTAAACCGCAGACGGCCGGCCACTAGGTGTTGGCGTCGTTGGCCAGCGCGGGGATCCGCGTCTGGCCAAGTATTTCCTGATATAAACGCGTGGTTTCGTCATCGAAGCAGACGAAAAAGACGATTTCCGGCAGGCTACGGCGAGTCAGAAATGCCGCCACCGTACTGATGGCAATTTCCGCTGCCTCGCGATGAGGATAGCCGTAGGCCCCGGTTGAAATCGCCGGAAAGGCCAGCGTGCGATAGCCATTATCCAGCGCCAACTGCAAACTGTTGTGGTACGCCTGCTGCAAGAGCGAGGCTTCCTGTTCTCCCCCGCCCTGCCAGACCGGCCCGACAGTATGAATGACAGCTTTTACTTTCAGGTTTCCCGCGTGGGTGATCACCGCATGTCCGGTCGGACAGGTGCCCTGCTGCTGGCGAACAACGGCGCAAGCCTCCTGTAATGACGGCCCGGCGGCGCGATGGATTGCGCCATCCACGCCACCGCCCCCCATCAGTGAAGGATTGGCGGCATTGACGATAACATCCACCTCAAGGCGGGTGATATCCCCCTGCTGCACCTGAATTCGTTCGGTCATGCTCACTATCCTCTTACTAAGACGAATCGATTATCTACCATAGCCGTAGTTTTAAACCTATAAGAATCTGATTGAAATAGGTTTTCCTTAGAAACAACACTACTACTTGTGTAAAGTACCCCTTAGGAATAACTCATATAGCGAGTATCAATATCAAAGAAAGAGCCAGTGCATAAGGCACTATCTCGTTTCAGGTTCAGTTACGTAGTAAAGGCGTAGACAAGGCTTTCTCAAGATCGTTCATCACTATAGATGCTGCTGAGCGTGAGCAAAAGTATAACGGTGCTACTACATCAAATCTGGAGGGTAAGCACTTTCATTGCAAACTTGATGAACTAATGAACAATCTTGATTTACTTATCTATCTCACGTTCTACTATAAAGGAATTGATTTACTATGCGTTATCATCTGATTGACAACTTTCAGCAAATAAAATTAATAACATGGTGAATAAAATGAAAAAATTAATAATGATGTTAGCAGTACTTTCAACTGTATCAGCACCAGTATTAGCCGATACATCAGTATTGGATCTTACATGTATCACTGAGGCCATGATTAAGGACAACAAGACTAAAGATAACATCTTGTTCATTCACATTAAGCAAAGTGATGATAAGACAGGTTATGCAACCTCAGAGTATCTTAAACCTGATGGAACAAAAGCAAGAGGTTTGACTTATTTCAAAGGTGATAAACAATCACCAGATAATCACAATAGTATTTTATTTACAACTAGACAGAATGCAGAAGATTTACATAAAGATGCTGATTTCATGGTTGTCGATTTTACTAACGTTGGTTCAGCAGAACAAGAAATGTATAGAGCAGCAACATTAAGAGGGAATGATGGCACTGTAAAAAATAGGATTGGATATTTTTGCGGCATAACAAAATGAAAAAATATTACAGATCAAAGCATTAGCGTGTGGATATATTCATGCAGGTTCTCAACGGTTAACAATATTTCATATGAAAGGAATTGAAGTGTGTGTGGAATTATTTGAAGTTTCTGCAATGAGAAATGAGATATTATCCAAGGATGAAACAGATGATTTTATGGATGTAGTTACACAAGGAACTATAAGAGCAGTAACTCGGTTAAAAGTAGATAAAGAACACTGTGGGAACCTTGCAACTACTATCTATGAATCTGATAGAAAGAATAATCTATTAGCTAAGGTGTTCAATAGAACAACTATGACCCCTGGTCAGGTGGAAGAGTCTTATCTAACTTTAGTTTCTTACTCAAAAGCCACATGTAATGCCTGTCTAACAAAAGATAGGTAACCACTCTTTAACATTAGTGGCTATCTGTGAATACATATGTAATCATGGATAGTCCACTTATAAGTAAGAAATCTATTTCCTCTCATGTTAATGAAAAGGTTTAATGCACAGGGTTATTGCATAGATCCTGTACTACAAGGTAAATTATGTTCAGAAAAAAATACAATGAAATATCCTTATTTATATTTTTCAATATTGATGGTGGTTTAAATGAAAAAGATTGTATTAGGTTTAACTTTATTAGCATCTGCATTTAATGTAATGGCTATAGGTCATTGTGACAAAGTAATTGTCGAAGATTCAATTCTTAACACTGGTGAAATTACCTCTCAGGGTGTTTCTAAGTATCCATTAGAATTCCTTGAAAATGGAAATTTAATGATGATTAAAATGCATGGAGTGAATTTTGATTTTCAAACTAGCCCTGTACGTAATGACAAGTGGAAGGAAGGGGATAAGATGCAAATGAGAACAGGATTGATTGAAACAAGTGAAGCCAGTAATCAATTAATCTACATCAAAGATGGTGAGACATATTCTGGAATTCAGATGGTCATAAAAGTCAGTGGTAAACAGCGTTCATTGATGGGCGTTGATTGTGTAGTGGATAGTGAATAAAATGAAAAAGATCTTTGCGATACTATGCCTATTTGCCTTGATTGGGTGTGATGATAAGCCAGAAGTAAAACCTGATGCAGAATGTTATTTCTCATCGAATAAAACAACTGCGACGCATTTCACTGATGGTAATGCTACTGATTTTGAGCTAGATTTTGATGGGAATAAAATGTCTGGATGGGGATGGGTTCAGAGGGTAACTAATTCTGTCTCAGATGCTACATGCCATGAGATTAAAAAGTGACGGGATGACTTTTTGAGAAATGTATTTGTACTCGATTCACCACCTGTAGTCCGAGATGAACGCAATGATGAATAAAATAATTTGATGTTACTTCATACCTTTGCTGTAATTGCTCATATTGATGATGAGAAAATGTCAACGTTTCTTTATCGGAATCCAAAATCATTCTTTTTACTCTCCCGTTTGAAGTAGCAAGCCATCTACTTGCAATGATGAGTTTAACTTACAGTGAATGTGGACAGGTTAGATGAAGAGAAAGCCAGCCCTGAGGCTGGCCTTAGTTGTTATGCTGTTATCACCCATCTCCAGCTTTCACGACATAGCTCAGTTATGTTGTTAACAGGGTTAGCTTTCTTGCTATCAACCAGATCGAAAATGAAGTGGCCAACTAAAACTGCCTACCATAAACAACACACCCCGTCATTTCGTTTCGGGCTATTTGTACTGTACGGTGAGGATCGCTGCATTTTTATCCGTATTTAGCCAGTGCAGCGTGGCGGTGCTCTTGTCATTGACGAACTGCTGCCCCTGTAGCAGGGATTTCATTGATACTGTCTGAACATGATTCTTACCGTCCTGATAACAGTTCACGCTCATTTTGGTCGGCGAAGGTTGGTAATCACAGGGCGGCTCGACGATCTGCCCACGAAAGTGGATCACACCACTGTTTGCGGCCAGCGCGCTGAAACAGAAAAAGGCAAGCGAGGAGATGATAGCAGTGAAAAATCGCGGGAATGTTTGCATGGTAACTCTCCGATAATTTGAGATCTTCCATGAAGACGTTGCGTCCAGGATCTGCAATTCGAAGCGAGCACTCTAAATGTAAACATTTTTCTCACATTATGCTTACATTAAGACTTTTGCAACTCCGTTTTACATAGAAAATTTATATAGTTAGCTTCATTATCGGCAGTGTCAGTGCATTCTTTATAACGACTCTCAAACATAAAAAGGCCGCAGCACACCGGCTACGGCCTTCTGGAGATGAAACGTATATCGGTATCTCCCGACTAACATTTGACCTGATTAGCGGAAGTTACAGCCAATCGCCCCAGGCTGATTGCACTTAGACGATCGAGAACTGTTGTTATCCGAGTTGTTATTACCCGCTTGTCCGCCGCGAACGGTTGTCGCGGTTACGCCTGAACCACCGCCGTTGCTACGACCACTGACGTTGTTGCTACCGCCACCGATGTTGTTGCCGCCACCGATGTTGTTGCCGCCACCGATGTTGTTGCCGCCACCGCCGTTGTTACCGCCACCGCCGTTGTTACCGCCACCGCCGTTGTTACCGCCACCGCCGTTGTTACCGCCACCGCCGTTGTTAC
>NZ_CBDKZX010000027.1:0-45993 GCF_965301105.1 Kluyvera sp. | reverse complement strand
TCGGCGGGAATGCCGGACGCAGTTTCGGTTCCATATTGACGCTACGACGCGTCATAGACTCCGACTCTGGCAGATACAGGGAATGGCACAGCCAGTTTTCATCATCACGCTCCGGGAAGTCGAAGCGGCTATGCGCGCCACGGCTCTCGGTACGGAAGTTGGCGGACATCGCGGTGGCGAAAGCCGTTTCCATCAGGTTATCCAACTCCAGGCACTCAACGCGCTGGGTGTTGAACTCGCTGGAGGTATCATCCAGACGGGCATTTTTCAGGCGCTCGCGGATGGCTTTCAACTGCTCAAGGCCTTTGGCCATCGCATCACCTTCACGGAATACCGAGAAGTTATGCTGCATACATTCCTGCAGCGCTTTGCGAATTTCGACCGGGTCTTCACCGTTACGGTTACCGTTCCAACGGTTCAGACGTTCCAGAGAAGCGTCAATCTCTTCTTCGGTAGCGTCACGCAGTACGCCCTGCTCCGCGATAGATTCCTGCAGATGCAGACCGACCGCGCGACCAAACACCACCAGATCCAGCAGCGAGTTACCGCCCAGACGGTTAGCACCGTGTACCGATACGCAGGCGATTTCACCGACCGCGAACAGGCCAGGAATGACCACGTCTTCGCCCTGCTCGTTCACCGTCAACGCCTGGCCGCTCACTTTGGTCGGAATGCCGCCCATCATGTAGTGGCAGGTTGGGATAACCGGAATCGGTTCTTTAACCGGGTCAACGTGCGCGAAGGTACGAGACAGTTCCAGGATACCCGGCAGACGGGATTCCAGCACCTCTTTACCCAGGTGATCCAGCTTCAGCTTGGCGTGTGGGCCCCACGGGCCGTCACAGCCGCGACCTTCACGGATTTCGATCATGATGGAACGCGCCACCACGTCACGACCCGCCAGGTCTTTCGCATTCGGGGCATAACGCTCCATGAAGCGCTCGCCGTGTTTGTTCAGCAGGTAACCGCCTTCACCACGGCAGCCTTCGGTGACCAGCACGCCCGCGCCGGCGATACCGGTCGGGTGGAACTGCCACATTTCCATATCCTGCACCGGCACGCCAGCGCGGATAGCCATACCCACGCCGTCACCGGTATTGATGTGGGCGTTGGTGGTGGACTGGTAAATACGGCCTGCGCCGCCGGTCGCCAGCACGGTTGCGCGGGCTTTGAAGTACACCACTTCACCGGTTTCGATACACAGCGCGGTACAACCGACGATGGCGCCATCGGCGTTTTTCACCAGGTCCAGCGCGTACCACTCGGAGAAAATCGTGGTGTGGTTTTTCAAATTCTGTTGATACAGCGTGTGCAGCAGAGCGTGACCGGTACGGTCAGCCGCCGCCGCGGTACGTGCCGCCTGCTCGCCGCCGAAGTTCTTCGACTGGCCGCCAAACGGACGTTGATAAATGGTGCCATTCTCCAGACGGGAGAACGGCAGGCCCATATGATCCAGCTCCAGAATCGCTTCCGGGCCGGTCTTACACATATATTCAATCGCGTCCTGGTCGCCAATATAGTCCGACCCTTTTACGGTGTCGTACATGTGCCATTCCCAGTTATCTTCATGGGTATTACCGAGCGCAACGGTGATGCCACCCTGCGCGGATACGGTATGGGAACGGGTTGGGAACACTTTAGACAGCAGCGCACAAGTCTGGCCGCTCTGGGAAATTTGCAGCGCCGCGCGCATACCTGCGCCACCGGCACCAATCACAACAGCATCAAATTCTCTGACTGGCAATTTCATCACACACCCCACACCACAACGAATCCATAAATCACGTAAACCACCAGCGCAACGACAATCACCAGTTGCAGCATCAGGCGCAAGGCCAGCGGTTTAACGTAGTCGGTCAACACCTGCCACATGCCGATCCAGGCATGAATCAAGATTGAGAACAGAGCCAGCAGGGTGAACACTTTAGTGAACGCAGAGGCAAAGAAACCGCTCCAGATTTCCCAGGTCACTTCACCGTGCGTCGCAAAAAAGCCCACCATGTAAATGATGTACAGAGTCAGGACAATGGCGGTGGCGCGGACGAGGATGAAGTCATGTACGCCGTTGCGTCCTAATGCTGAGGCGTTGCTTACCATACGAGGACTCCTGCAAGAATTGAAAGCACGACTGTAATAACGAAAGAGATTTTGGCTGAACGCTGACCGGCTTCGAGGGTTTCTTCGATATAACCGAAATCCATTAACACGTGACGGATACCCACAACGGCGTGGTAGGCCAGCGCAGTGAGGATGCCCCACATAATGAATTTAACGAAGAAACTGCTCATGATGGAGGAAGCGGTCAGGAAGCCTTCCGGAGAGGAGAGACTGGTGCCCAGCAGCCATAGCAGAATGCCCACCGCCACAAACGTAATCACGCCGGAAACGCGATGAAGAATGGACGCTATCGCTGTTATAGGGAACCGGATTGTTGTCAAATCCAGATTGACAGGTCTTTGTTTTTTCACATTTCTTATCATGAATAACGCCCACATGCTGTTCTTATTATTTCCTTCCTCCGGTCTGCAGGCGGGTCAAGCAGCGTCCTTTCTATAACTTCGCGTCATGGTTAAATCTGCTTCCAGATGCTAAAACGACACGTTACAACGCTGGGTGGCTCGGGATTGCAGGGTGTTCCGGAGACCTGGCGGCAGTATAGGCCGTTCACAAAATCATTACAATTAACCTACATATAGTTTGTCTGGTTTTATGCAGAACAGTGATCACGCTCACGATTAAAACAATTTTTTAAAAATTAATCACGTGATTTGACAAATATTAAACATTATTGTTACAACCATCACCTGTAAAAGCATATAATGCTCAAAAGTTATGGGGGCACTCTTTCACCTGATAATAAGTTATGTAACAGTGTGATTGGGTTGACCTGGCCTGGCTGTAACGTTATTAGTGTTTGTTCAGGTTTGAATCATTGGATTGCTAAGACCCTGATTTGCTGTTGTTTCACTGTAGATTAGACGTGCACCGTCAAGCGCCCTTGCTCTGTACCCTTGCTTCATCTCTACAGCAGAGCCGTGAGCCAAATAACAAACTGGCACCGTCGAAATATTTTTTGAATTGCAAATCCGGCATCCGGCAGTCTTAAGCAAAAAGGCGCTAAGGAGACCGTAAATGGCTGATACAAAGGCAAAAATCACTCTATCCGGTGATACTGCTATTGAACTTGATGTGCTGAAAGGCACGCTCGGTCAGGATGTTATTGATATCCGTACTCTCGGTTCAAAAGGCATTTTTACTTTTGACCCTGGTTTTACCTCTACCGCATCTTGCGAGTCTAAGATTACTTTTATTGATGGCGACGAAGGGATCCTGCTGCATCGCGGCTTCCCGATCGATCAGTTAGCCACCGAATCTAATTACCTTGAAGTTTGCTACATTCTGCTGTACGGCGAAAAACCGAGCCAGGCCGAATTCGACGAGTTCACCACTACCGTCACTCGCCACACCATGATTCACGAGCAGATCACCCGTCTGTTCCACGCGTTCCGCCGCGACTCTCACCCGATGGCGGTGATGTGCGGGATTACCGGCGCGCTGGCGGCGTTCTATCACGATTCTCTGGACGTGAATAACCCGCGTCATCGTGAAATCGCCGCCTTCCGTCTGCTGTCCAAAATGCCGACCATGGCGGCCATGTGTTACAAATATTCGATTGGCCAGCCGTTCATTTATCCGCGCAACGACCTGTCCTATGCCGGTAACTTCCTGCGTATGATGTTCGCCACGCCGTGTGAAGATTACGAAGTTAACCCGGTGCTGGAACGTGCGATGGACCGTATTCTGATCCTGCACGCTGACCACGAGCAGAACGCTTCCACCTCTACCGTGCGTACCGCAGGCTCCAGCGGGGCCAACCCGTTTGCTTGTATCGCGGCCGGTATTGCTTCCCTGTGGGGGCCGGCACACGGCGGCGCCAACGAAGCCGCGCTGAAAATGCTGGAAGAGATCAGCTCCGTTGAGCACATTCCTGAATTCGTGCGTCGCGCGAAAGACAAGAATGACTCTTTCCGCCTGATGGGCTTCGGCCACCGCGTGTACAAAAACTACGATCCACGTGCGACCGTAATGCGCGAAACCTGCCACGAAGTGCTGAAAGAGCTGGGTACCAAAGATGATCTGCTGGAAGTGGCGATGGAACTTGAGCACATTGCGCTCAACGACCCGTACTTCATCGAGAAGAAACTCTACCCGAACGTCGATTTCTACTCCGGTATCATCCTGAAAGCGATGGGTATTCCGTCCTCCATGTTCACCGTCATCTTTGCGATGGCGCGTACTATCGGCTGGATTGCTCACTGGAACGAAATGCACACCGACGGCATGAAAATCGCGCGTCCGCGTCAGCTGTACACCGGCTACGAGCAGCGTGACTTCAAATCAGACCTCAAGAAGTAAGCGATGGTCTGCACAAAAAAAGCGCCTGCGGGCGCTTTTTTTATTACCGTAGGACTGATAAGCAAAGCGCCATCAGGCAATATCGGCGCACATTGCCTGATGGCGGCTACGCCTTATCCGTCCTACTTAACGCTGACACCCCGGGCACCAATAAAACGGCCTTGACGACAACATGGTCTTCTCAATGATCCCGCCGCAGCGCTCACAGGCTTCACCGTCGCGATGAAAAACCTTAAAGCGAAACAACGCGCCGTGATGCTTGTTATCATCCACTCTGCCGCGGGTTTTGTAGGAGAGCCGGGGGATATCCAACAGCGCCTGCGCCAGCGCGTCAAGCTGCGGTTCAGTCAGCTGCGACGCCTTGTGGTGACCCGTTAGCCCCACCTGCCAGAGAATTTCAACCCGCAGATAGTTGCCCAGCCCGGCAAGAAACGCCTGATCCAATAGCAGGCCTGAAAACTGACGGTTGCGAAACGGCGCCGACAGCAGCCGCGCTTTTACCGCCTGAGGCGTCAGCGTCATATCCAGCACGTCTGGCCCGACGCGCAGCAAAAACGGATGCGTTTTCAACGTTTCCGCCGTCAGCATCTCAATATCGGAAGCGCTATACAGCAGGATGGCTTTATCATCCGTTTGTAGCTTCACGCGCAGCACTCGCGTGGTCTTGGGTATTTCGCCAGCCTTCACCACCCGCCATACGCCGTACAGCTGATTATGGCTGTAGAGCGTCAGACCGCCTGAAAAATGCGTCAGCAGCGCCTTACCGCGCGTTTCTACCCACGTCACATGCTGCCCCACCAGCTCCGCTGCATAGGGCGCAAGCTCGGGGAACGCAAACCACACCTCGGTTAACGTTTTATCTTTTATTGCCGCTTCCAGGCTATCCGCCGCACGACGGATCTCTGGGCCTTCAGGCATGACCATTTCCTTCTACTAAACCAACACGTTGATATCGTGTGCGCCCCGCCCGCGTCGACGCAAGCGGCTATTTCACTATTTCAGGAAGCGTAACGCGCTCACGACATCAAGCCGGGTTCGGGATATCCACAAATGAAACATCCAGATCGGTGGTTTCATTGAGCCATTCGCTCAGCGCACGGATCCCGCCGCGTTCGGTGGCATGGTGGCCCGCAGCATAGAAGTGCAGCCCCTGTTCACGCGCTGAATGGATGGTTTGTTCCGACACTTCGCCAGTAATAAACGCGTCGACGCCAAAGCGCGCGGCGCTATCGATAAAGCCCTGACCACCGCCGGTACACCAGGCCACACGAGAAACTTTATCCGGCCCGGTATCGCCGCTCCACAGCGGTTTACGCCCCAGACGCGCTTCGATCCATGAGGCCAGTTCCAGACCGGACACCGGCATCGACAGTTCCCCCCACGGCACCAGCGATTCGATCTCCCCCTGGACGTTAATCCCCAGCAGTTGCGCCAGCTGAACGTTGTTACCCAGCTCCGGATGCGCATCCAGCGGCAGGTGCCAACCGTAAAGATTGATATCATTTGTCAGCAGCGCCTTCAGGCGATTGCGCTTCATGCCGCGCACGACCGGCGACTCCCCTTTCCAGAAATAGCCGTGATGGACAATCACCGCATCTGCCTGCTGGCGAATGGCTTCATCAATCAGCGCCTGACTGGCGGTGACGCCAGTAATAATCTTCTGCACCGTTTCACGCCCCTCAACCTGCAGGCCGTTAGGCGCGTAATCGCTAAAGGCGGCGCTATTGAGTTTCTCGTTAATCAGTTGTTCTAGCTCGGTATTTTTCATCGTCGCTCCCTTAGCCATTGATGCTGTTAAGCAGAATAAAATAGCGCCCTCGCGCGGCTACGTCGATACACAATTCCTTACCTCTGTCAGGACACCGCTTAACTACGCGAAAAAAATGCGTAAATAACACGATATGTCTGTTTTTATGTGATGGACTTCATGTATATTTATGCAACCATACCGCATATTACAAAGATAATACGCTTTTCTACGTATTATTACATAAATGAAACAAAGCCTTACGCAGCATGCCGTTGCCGGGTTTCGAGGTTAAATGTGCAATGAATAAATCACAATCGCAGCCTAAGGCGATTTACTACGTCGTCGCTCTGCAAATCTGGGAATACTTCAGTTTCTATGGCATGCGCGCGCTGCTGATCCTGTATCTCACCAACCAGTTGAAATACAACGATACCCACGCGTACGAATTATTCAGCGCCTATTGTTCGCTGGTGTACGTTACGCCCATCCTTGGCGGCTATCTGGCGGATAAAGTGCTCGGCAACCGGGTGGCGGTCATGCTCGGCGCACTGCTGATGGTCGTCGGCCATATGGTGCTTGGCGCCAGCGAAATCGCGCCGATGTTCTTGTACCTGTCGCTGGCGATTATCGTCTGCGGCTATGGGCTATTTAAGTCCAACGTCAGCTGCCTGCTGGGCGAACTGTACGAACCCACCGATCCGCGTCGTGACGGCGGCTTCTCGCTGATGTACGCGGCGGGCAACGTCGGCTCTATTATTGCGCCAATCGCCTGCGGCTTCGCGCAAGAGCAGTATAGCTGGGCAATGGGCTTTACGCTGGCAGCCGTCGGCATGCTGGCCGGGTTGGTCATTTTCATTAGCGGTCGCCGCCATTTTGCCCACACGCGTGGGGTAAACAAAGAGGTGCTGTGCGCCCGCAACTTCCTGCTGCCAAACTGGGGCTGGCTGCTGGTGCTGCTGGTGGTTGCGCCGCTGTTCATCACCGTGCTGTTCTGGCAGGAGTGGTCGGTGTATGCGCTGATCGCCGCATCGGTGATTGGCCTTGCGGTTCTGGCGAAAATTTATCGCCGCGCCGAAACCGCCGAGCAGCGTAAAGACCTGCGTCTGATCGTGGTACTGACCTTCTTCAGCCTGCTGTTCTGGGCCTTTGCTCAGCAGGGCGGCAGTTCAATCAGCCTATATATCGACCGCTTTGTAAACCGTGATGTACTCGGCTATGAAGTGCCTACCGCCATGTTCCAGTCGGTCAACGCCTTTGCGGTCATGCTGTGCGGCGTGGTGCTGGCGTGGCTGATTAAAGAACAGGTCACCAATAACCGCGATCTGCGCATCTGGGGCAAATACGCGCTGGGTCTGGGCCTGATGAGCGCAGGGTTCTGTATTCTGACCCTGAGCGCCCGCTGGTCAGCCACCTATGGCCACTCCTCCATGCCGCTGATGCTGCTGGGGCTGTCGGTGATGGGCTTCGCTGAACTGTTTATCGACCCGGTCGCCATGTCGCAAATCACCCGCATCCAGATCCCGGGCGTGACCGGCGTACTGACCGGCATTTACATGCTGCTTTCCGGTGCGGTAGCCAACTATGTGGCGGGTATTATTGCCGACCAGACGTCGCAGGCATCGTTCGATTCTGCGGGCGCGGCAGACTACTCGATTAACGCTTATATCGACGTATTCAGCCAAATCACCTGGGGCGCGCTGGCCTGTGTTGGCGTGGTGCTGGTTATCTGGTTATATCACACGGTGAAAGTGCGTAGCCGTCGCCTCGCGGTTGACGTCTAAACCCGCTCTGACGAGGCCTGAATGTTCAGGCCTCGCTCTTTTTCGCTGCTTCATAAGCGGCCAACGTCGCCACCCTCGCCTGCGCGTGATCGACTATCGGTCGCGGATACGCCAGCGTTCTCCCCTGTTTATCGGCCCATACCCACGGTTGATGAATTGCCTTCTCGGGTACCGCCGCCAGTTCCGGCAGCCAGCGGCGGATAAATTCACCGTTTTTATCAAAGCGCTCGCCCTGGGTCGTCGGATTGAAGATGCGAAAATAAGGCGCGGCGTCCGTACCGGTTGACGCGGCCCACTGCCAGCCGCCATTGTTAGCGGCCAGACAGCCATCCACCAGCTGCGACATAAAATAACGCTCACCCTCTCGCCAATCGATCAGCAGATCTTTCACCAGGAAACTGGCGACGATCATTCTCAGGCGATTATGCATCCACCCGGTTTCATTAAGCTGGCGCATCGCCGCATCGACAATCGGGTAGCCGGTCTCGCCTTTCTGCCAGGCAATCAGCGCTTTCTGCGCCGGGTTCCAGCGCACGCGATCGGTCCACGCGATAAACGGCCGATGCTTGCATAAGGCAGGATAATAGGTCAGCAGATGGCGGTAAAACTCGCGCCAGATAAGCTCATTCAGCCAGACGCTCCCCGCGCCGCCGTTAAGCGCCTCCGGCTGTTCTGCCAACAGGCGATGCAGACACTGGCGCGGCGAAAGCACGCCGACGGCGAGGCAGGCCGACAAACGGCTGGTTCCCTCAATAGCCGGGAAATCGCGTTGGGTCTCGTACTCTGCCGCCTGCTGCTGGCAAAAATGGCGCAACTGCGCAATGGCCGCCTTTTCATCGGCGGGAAACAGCATCGCGTCGAACGGCTGCTGAGGATAGGTAAAGTTGAGCGTTTCCTCTGCCGTTACCGTGGGCGCATCGCGTCGCTCCGGCGCGCGGACGCACTCCGGCATATGCGCCTGCAGGCGGCGCAGCCAGGCATTTTTATACGGCGTAAACACTTTATACATTTCCTGGCTACCGGTCATGACCGCACCGGGCGCCAGGATCACGCTGTCATCAAAACCCTGGCAAACCGTGTCGGTAAGCCGGCGCTCTACGGCAGCATCACGCTGGCGCTCGTTAAATTCATACTGATAGTTGTAAAAAAGATGCGTTACCCCATGAGTCTGGCAAACGTCGTGCACCACCTCGACGCTGGCCGCAAAATCGGCCACTTCATGAAACACCAGCGGGATATTTTTCTCCGCCAGCGCCTGGCGGAGCGCGTTCAACTGCGCGGCAATATAGGCCGCCTGACGGGGAGCCATGTCATGCGCAGCCCACTGCTGAGGCGTGGCGATAAACAACGCCAGCACCTGCGCACGCGGATCGCGGCAGGCAGCGGCAAGGGCGAGGTTGTCATGCAGGCGTAAATCGGCGCGGAACCAGACCAGATGAGTGGACATAAAAACCCTGAATATATTTAACTAATACATTCATATTACACCAATTATTTCACCACACGCGGCTGGCCCGGCAACACAAGGTGAAAAAAACCGCCCCCCTTTATAGCAGGAGCGGTTTGTCTCGTTCTTTTACGCCACAACATTAATAAAAGTCGCAGGCGGCCTCTTCAGCTTGTTCCATCCATACCGGTTTCTCACTGGTTTTCGACCAGACGCGGTGCAGATAGCTATAAAAACGGGCGCGGTCTTTCCAGAACAGCATCACCGGCAGCGCGACTATCCCCGCCACCACGGCGAAAGTACGGCGCATTAATATGACGTGTGCAGGATATTTTTTATACAGTTCCATATTCTCTCCCCTAAGTTGGCCGGCAACGCACGCCGGAAAATGAAGCTCAGTAATCTGACTAAAAGAGTACCGCTTTTTGTGTAATTTTACTACTCATCCGACCACTAATTTAAGGCCGTTTTGTCTTTATTTACATTCAAAACGTAATTCGGTTACACGATTGTTAAATTAATACTAACCATTAGTTAAATTGTGGTCTTGTCCATTTTTATACTTTTTTTACACCCCGCCCGCTGATTTTTGCGAAATCTTTGCATCCAAAATCCTACGCTTACCGGCATAACTCAACCATCCGGAGGTGGATTGTGACTACAGGCGTAATAGCTGGCGTGGTGCTGGTGTTCCTGTTACTGGCGTATCTGGTTTATGCCCTTTTGAAGGCGGAGGCGCTGTGATGGCTGCTCAGGGATTTTTACTCATTGCCAGCTTCCTGCTGGTGCTGTTTATTCTCGCTCGCCCACTCGGCAAAATGCTGGCGACAATGATCGGCAACGTACCGCTGCCGGGACTGGCGCGTGTGGAAAACGGGCTGTGGCGCGTACTCGGTATTTCCGGCCAGGAAATGAGCTGGGGGCGTTATGCTATCGCGATTTTGCTGCTCAACCTGTGCGGCCTGCTCGTCCTGTTCGCAATGCTGATGCTGCAAGGTTATCTGCCGCTGAACCCGCAGCAGTTACCTGGACTGTCCTGGCATCTGGCGCTCAATACCGCCGTCAGCTTTGTCAGTAATACCAACTGGCAGTCCTACAGCGGCGAAACAACCCTGAGCTACTTTAGCCAGATGGCTGGGTTGACGGTGCAGAACTTCCTTTCCGCGGCCACCGGTATTGCCGTGCTGTTTGCGCTGGTGCGCGCTTTTGCTCGTCACAACGTCAGCACACTGGGCAATGCGTGGGTCGATATCACCCGCATTACCCTGTGGCTGCTGCTGCCGATTTCGCTGCTACTGGCCCTGTTCTTTATTCAGCAAGGCGCATTGCAGAATCTCCTACCCTATCAGCCATTTACCACGCTGGAAGGCGCGCATCAGCTCCTGCCAATGGGGCCAGTCGCTTCGCAGGAAGCGATCAAAATGCTGGGCACCAACGGCGGCGGTTTCTTTAACGCTAACTCCTCACATCCGTTTGAGAACCCCACGGCGTTGACCAACTTCGTGCAGATGTTGGCGATCTTCCTGATCCCGGCGGCGCTGTGCTTCGCCTTCGGCGAGGCGGTGAGCGATAACCGTCAGGGCCGGGCAATTTTGTGGGCCATGACGATCATCTTCGTGGTCTGCGTGGCGGTGGTGATGTGGGCGGAAACCCGCGGTAACCCACATCTGCTGGCCTTTGGCGCAGACAGCAGCATCAACATGGAAGGGAAAGAGAGCCGCTTCGGCATCCTCGCCAGCAGCCTGTACGCGGTGGTGACCACGGCGGCCTCCTGCGGGGCGGTGAACGCCATGCATGACTCCTTTACCGCGCTGGGCGGCATGATCCCGCTTTGGCTGATGCAGATTGGCGAAGTGGTCTTCGGCGGCGTCGGATCGGGCCTCTACGGCATGCTGCTGTTCGTGCTGCTGGCGGTCTTTATCGCCGGGCTGATGATTGGCCGCACACCGGAGTATCTCGGCAAAAAAATCGACGTGCCGGAGATGAAAATGACCGCGCTGGCGATTCTGGTGACCCCAACGCTGGTATTGCTGGGTACCGCGCTGGCGATGATGACCGACGCAGGCCGTAGCGCAATGGCCAACCCCGGCTCGCACGGTTTTAGCGAAGTGCTCTATGCCGTCTCTTCCGCCGCCAACAACAACGGTAGCGCCTTCGCCGGCCTGAGCGCCAATACGCCGTTCTGGAACTGCCTGCTGGCGGTGTGCATGTTCGTTGGCCGCTTCGGCGTCATCATCCCGGTGATGGCGATTGCCGGTTCACTGGTGAATAAAAAGATCCAGCCCGCGACGCCGGGGACGCTTGCCACCCACGATGCACTGTTTATTGGCCTGCTGATTGGCACCGTGTTGCTTGTTGGCGCCCTGACCTTTATTCCCGCCCTGGCGATTGGCCCGGTGGCGGAACATCTTTCCCTGTTTTGAGTGATGCGGAGCTATTGGTTATGAGTCGTAAACAACTGGGCCTGTTTGAACCGTCGCTGGTTCGCCAGGCGCTGATCGACGCCGTGAAGAAACTCAGCCCTACCGTCCAGTGGCGCAATCCGGTGATGTTTATCGTCTGGATTGGTAGCGTGCTGACCAGCGCGCTGGCCATTGCCATGGCCGTGGGCGCTCTGCCGGGCAACGTGGGTTTCAGCAGCGCTATCGCGCTGTGGCTGTGGTTTACCGTGCTGTTCGCCAACTTTGCCGAAGCCATGGCGGAGGGCCGCAGCAAGGCGCAGGCCAACAGCCTGAAAGGGGTAAAGAAAACCGCTTTCGCCCGCAAACTGCGCGAAGCCCGCTACGGGGCGGAAATGGATCATATTCCGGCCGATGACCTGCGCAAAGGCGACGTGGTGCTGGTGGAAGCCGGTGACATTATCCCCTGCGATGGTGAAGTGATTGAGGGGGGCGCATCAGTGGATGAAAGCGCCATTACCGGGGAATCCGCCCCGGTCATTCGTGAATCCGGCGGCGACTTCGCCTCAGTAACCGGCGGGACGCGTATTCTCTCCGACTGGCTGGTAGTGCGCTGTAGCGTTAACCCGGGTGAGACCTTCCTCGACCGCATGATCGCCATGGTCGAAGGTGCCCAGCGACGTAAAACGCCAAATGAAATCGCGCTGACGATTCTACTGGTGGCGCTGACTATTGTCTTCTTGCTGGCAACGGCGACCATCTGGCCGTTTTCCGCCTGGAGCGGCGCGCCCATTAGCGTCACCGTGCTGGTCGCCCTGCTGGTGTGCCTGATTCCCACCACCATCGGCGGCCTGCTGTCGGCCATCGGCGTGGCGGGGATGAGCCGTATGCTCGGCGCAAACGTGATTGCCACCAGCGGCCGCGCGGTAGAAGCGGCAGGCGATGTTGACGTACTGCTGCTGGATAAGACCGGCACCATTACCCTGGGGAACCGTCAGGCCTCGCAGTTCCTGCCGGCTCAGGGCGTGGATGAGAAAACGCTGGCCGATGCCGCGCAGCTCTCGTCGCTTGCTGATGAAACGCCGGAAGGCCGCAGCATCGTGGTACTGGCAAAACAGCGCTTCAATCTGCGCGAACGTGATGTCCAGGCGCTACACGCTACCTTCGTGCCGTTTACCGCCCAAAGCCGAATGAGCGGCATCAATATTGATAACCGCATGATCCGTAAAGGTTCGGTCGATGCTATTCGCCGCCATATTGAGAGCAACGGCGGTCACTTCCCGCTGGATGTCGAGCAGAAGGTCGAAAGTGTTGCCAGTCTGGGCGCAACGCCGCTGGTGGTGGCCGAAGGCGCACGGGTGCTCGGCGTCATCGCGCTGAAAGACATCGTCAAAGGCGGCATTAAAGAACGCTTTGCCCAGTTACGCAAAATGGGCATTAAAACGGTGATGATCACCGGCGACAACCGGCTGACCGCCGCCGCCATTGCCGCGGAAGCGGGCGTTGATGACTTCCTCGCCGAAGCCACGCCGGAAGCCAAACTGGCGTTAATTCGTCAGTATCAGTCCGAAGGCCGGATGGTGGCGATGACCGGCGACGGTACCAACGACGCTCCCGCGCTGGCACAGGCCGACGTGGCGGTCGCGATGAACTCAGGTACGCAGGCGGCGAAGGAAGCCGGCAACATGGTGGATCTGGACTCTAACCCGACCAAGCTGATTGAGGTGGTGCATATTGGTAAACAGATGCTGATGACGCGCGGCTCGCTGACCACGTTCAGTATCGCTAACGACGTGGCGAAATATTTCGCCATTATCCCGGCAGCCTTTGCCGCCACCTGGCCGCAGTTGGGCGTGCTCAACATTATGCACCTGCACTCACCGAACTCGGCCATTCTCAGCGCGGTGATTTTTAACGCGCTTATCATCGTCTTCCTGCTGCCGCTGGCGCTGAAAGGCGTGAGCTACCGCCCGCTGTCGGCATCGGCGATGCTGCGCCGCAACCTGTGGATTTACGGCGCGGGCGGGCTGGTGGTGCCGTTTATCGGTATTAAAGTGATTGATTTACTGTTAACCCTGCTGGGTCTGGTGTGAGGAAATAACCATGTCTGCATTACGTCCTGCCATTGTCATTTTTCTATTCCTGGCGGTGATTACCGGCGGCGTCTATCCGTTGCTGACCACCGCGTTAGGGCAGTGGTTGTTCCAGACTCAGGCTAACGGTTCGCTGATTTTTGAAAACCATGAGATTCGCGGATCGCAGCTTATCGGCCAGAACTTTAGCGACCCCGGCTATTTCCAGGGGCGTCCCTCCGCCACCGCCGACGCGCCGGATAACCCGATGGCCTCCGGCGGCAGCAACCTGGCGGGCAGCAACCCGGCGCTGGATAAACTGTTTACGGACCGTATTGCCGCGCTGCGCGCCGCTAACCCGGACGCCAGCCGCACGGTACCGGTTGAACTGGTGACCGCTTCCGCCAGCGGTCTGGATGCCAACCTGTCCCCTGCCGCCGCACTGTGGCAGGTGCCGCGTATCGCCAAAGCGCGCGGGCTCTCGCCGCAATGGTTAACGCAACAGGTACAGGCGGCAACCCATACGCCGCTACTCGGCTTTCTCGGCCAACCTGTGGTAAATATTATTGAGCTGAATATGGCGCTGGATGCCCACAAGGATAATTGATGATGACCGACGAGCCGCTGCGTCCGAACCCGGATCGCCTGCTGGAACAAACCGCCGACGCGCACCGCGGAAAGCTGAAGATATTCTTCGGCGCCTGCGCCGGGGTAGGTAAAACCTGGGCGATGCTGGCAGAGGCGCAGCGGCTGCGTGCGCAGGGGTTGGACGTGCTGGCGGGCGTGGTAGAAACCCATGGTCGCAAAGAGACCGCTGCGATGCTGAATGGCCTGAGCATTTTGCCGCCAAAGCGCACCGCCTACCGCGGCCGCTACGTGATGGAGTTCGACCTGGATGCCGCCCTCGCCCGTCGCCCGGCGCTGGTGTTAATGGATGAGCTGGCGCACAGCAATGCGCCCGGTTCCCGCCATCCCAAACGCTGGCAGGACATCGATGAGCTGCTGGAAGCGGGCATCGACGTCTTCACCACCGTTAACGTGCAGCATCTGGAAAGCCTGAACGATGTTGTCAGCGGCGTCACCGGTATTCAGGTGCGGGAAACCGTGCCCGATCCCTTTTTTGACGCCGCGGATGAGGTGGTGCTGGTGGATCTGCCGCCGGACGACCTCCGTCAGCGCCTGAACGAAGGCAAAGTTTATCTGGCCGGCCAGGCTGAACGCGCGATCGAGAATTTCTTTCGTAAAGGTAACCTGATCGCCCTGCGCGAACTGGCTCTACGTCGTACCGCCGAGCGGGTGGACGATCAAATGCGCGCCTGGCGCGACGGTCAGGGGCAGGAAAAAGTGTGGCATACCCAGGACGCGATCCTGCTGTGTATTGGCCATCATGCCGGTAGCGAAAAGCTGGTGCGCACCGCCGCGCGTCTGGCCGCCCGGCTGGGCAGCGTCTGGCACGCCGTTTACGTTGAAACCCCTACGCTGCACCGTCTGCCCGAACCGCAGCGCCGCGCTATCCTTAACGCACTGCGACTGGCGCAGGAGCTGGGCGCAGAGACCGCGACGTTGTCGGAGCCGTCCGAGGAAGCGGCGGTGATCCGCTATGCGCGTGAACACAATCTGGGCAAAATTGTCATTGGCCGTCAGCAGAAGCGTCGCTGGTGGCGCGGTGAACGCTTCGGCGACCGGTTGACTCGCCACGCGCCGGAGCTGGACCTGCTGGTGATAGGCGTAGATGAGACGCCCCTGCCGCTGCCCGAGCGCTCAAGCGACCGCCGCCCGTTTATCGACAAATGGCGCGTCCAGATCCGTGGCTGCCTGGTGGCGCTTGGGCTGTGCGCCGCCATTACATGGGTGGCCGCTCAGTGGCTCATGACATTTGACGCCGCCAACCTGGTCATGCTCTATCTGCTGGGCGTGGTGATCGTCGCGCTGTTCTATGGCCGCTGGCCGTCGGTACTGGCGACGGTGATCAACGTGGTCAGTTTTGATCTCTTCTTTATCGCCCCACGCGGCACGCTGGCCGTCTCCGATGTCCAGTACCTGCTCACCTTCGGCGTGATGCTCACCGTCGGTCTGGTCATCGGTAATCTGACCGCTGGCGTGCGCTATCAGGCGCGTGTGGCCCGCTATCGCGAGCAACGAACACGGCACCTGTATGAAATGTCGAAAACACTCGCGGTGGGTCGCAACGCCCGCGATATCGCCCTCACCTGCGAGCAATATATTCGCTCGACCTTCCACGCCCGCAGCCAGGTGCTGCTGCCGGACGAAAACGGGAAGCTGGCGGCGCTAAATCATCAGGAAGGTATGACGCCGTGGGATGAAGCCATCGCCCACTGGAGTTTTGACAAAGGGCTACCCGCCGGAGCGGGAACCGACACGCTCCCCGGCGTCCCCTACCTGATTCTGCCGCTACGCAGCGCGGATAAAACCCACGGACTGGTCGTCGTCGAGCCCAATAATCTGCGTCAGCTGATGGTGCCGGAACAACAGCGACTACTGGAAACCTTTACCCTGCTGGTCTCCAGCGCGCTGGAGCGGCTGGCATTGACGGCCAGCGAAGAGCAATCAAGGCTTATCAGCGAACGCGAAAGCCTGCGTAACTCGCTGCTCGCCGCGCTGTCGCACGACCTGCGCACACCGTTGACCGTGCTGTTTGGCCAGGCCGAAATTCTGACGCTCGATCTCGCCAGCAGCGGTTCGCCCTACGCGCCGCAGGCGAACGAAATTCGCCAGCACGTGCTTAACACTACGCGTCTGGTAAACAATCTGCTGGATATGGCGCGGATTCAGTCCGGTGGCTTTAATCTCAATAAGGAGTGGCTGACGCTCGAAGAGGTCGTGGGCAGCGCACTGCGTACGCTGGAACCCACGCTTAGCGGGCGGAAAATCCTCCTTAACCTGCCCGACCCGCTGATGCTGGTGCACCTCGACGGCCCGCTGTTTGAGCGAGTGCTCAACAACCTGCTGGAGAACGCCGTGAAGTACGCGGGCAGCGAGGCGCAAATCGGTATTCGCGCGGCAACGGAAAACAACCACCTGCTGTTGGACGTTTGGGACAGTGGGCCGGGGATTCCAGGCGGCCAGGAACAGCATATTTTTGCCAAATTCGCCCGTGGCCACAAAGAGTCGGCCATTCCCGGCGTGGGGCTAGGTCTGGCCATTTGTCAGGCCATCGTTGAGATTCATGGCGGTACGCTGTCTGTCAGTAACCGCCCGGAAGGCGGCGCCTGTTTTCGTGTTACACTGCCACTGGAACAACCGCCTGAACTTGAAGAGGGATACGAAGAGCTGTGACCAGCGTTCTGATTGTTGAAGACGAACACGCCATTCGCCGTTTTCTGCGTACCGCGCTGGAAGCCGAAGACCTGCGCGTTTTTGATGCCGAAACCCTCCAGCGTGGGTTGCTGGAAGCGGCGACGCGCAAACCAGACCTGGTGATCCTCGATCTCGGCCTGCCGGACGGTGATGGCCTCGATTTTATTCGCGATATCCGCCAGTGGAGCCCGGTGCCGATTATTGTGCTGTCGGCGCGCAGTGAAGAGAGCGATAAGATAGCAGCGCTGGATGCAGGCGCCGACGATTATCTGAGTAAACCATTTGGCATCGGCGAGCTTCAGGCGCGCTTACGCGTCGCGCTACGTCGCCATGCCGGTGCCCAGCCCAATGAACCCGTCGTCTCCTTTGCTGATATCACCGTTGACCTCGCCTCACGGCGAATTACCCGTGGCAGTGCAGAAATTCATCTCACCCCGATTGAATTCCGTCTGCTGGCGGTACTGCTCAATAATGCCGGTAAAGTGCTCACCCAACGCCAACTACTCAGCCAGGTATGGGGACCTAATGCCGTAGAACATAGTCACTATTTGCGCATTTATATGGGGCATCTTCGCCAGAAACTGGAAATAGATCCCGCGCGTCCTCAGCATTTATTAACCGAAACCGGAATTGGCTATCGTTTCATGTTTTGAATAATTATTCATATTTACAACATAGCCAGCTTTTATTTTTAATCAGAAATAACTCAATCTGAAAAATATTCAAATATGGTTTTAAAACCCTTTCAAATATATAATTAAAACAATTTATTTACATTACTTAAACAATCCAGCATTTTATCCTGGCTTGTCGCTCATCAATAATGAATAATTTTATAAATGATCTCTTATTGTTGATCACCCTCACAGTTTTAAGCCCACCCGGAGATAAAATGGCTGCGCTTTAGGATATTCATCTGAGGTATACGAAATGGAAAACAATAACCGATTGATGCCCCACATACGGCGGACAACACATATTATGATGTTTGCTCACCGTAATAGTTTCGACTTTCACTTCTTTAACGCCCGATAAGTCTCCCGACTTCGGGCGCCTCGCAGTTATTCCTTGCTAATTCAGGCTTCTAGCCTGCTGCCAGCGCTCGCCATGACAAACCTGTATCTGCCGGCCACCGGACCGAGTTGGGTTTGCTACATTCTGAAAAAAGCAATGTTCTGATTTTATTGTCAGCGAGATCTTATTGCTTTTTTTTCCGGCGATATCAATTTCTCCATTGAGAAATTGAGGGACTGCTATTACCTAAAATAAAGAGTCGAAAAAATGTCTGAATTAAAAATTGCCGTTAGTCGTTCATGTCCTGACTGCTTCACTACCCAGCGTAGTATTATCAATACCTGCGACACCCACTTTATTGATGTCGCAGCTGCCGTATTATCTATTGAAGATGTGGAAAGCGGTAAACTCGATGAAATAGATGCGACGGGTTATAACCTGCCGGTGTTTATTGCTATTAATAAAGATCAGATCGTTCCGGCTGAATATCTTGCCCGCATTCAAGGGGTATTCGAGCACGATGAAACCCGCAACGATTTCTATGGCCGCCAGTTAGAGGCCGCCGCCCATAAGTACGAAGTCAATTTGCGCCCGCCGTTCTTCAGTGCGTTAGTGGATTATGTCGCCCAGGGCAACAGTGCCTTTGATTGCCCGGGGCACCAGGGCGGCGAATTCTTCCGCCGTCATCCGGCAGGGAATCAGTTTGTCGAGTACTTTGGCGAAACGCTTTTCCGTTCCGACCTGTGTAACGCCGACGTGGCAATGGGTGACCTTTTAATTCACGAAGGCGCGCCGTGCATCGCTCAGCAGCACGCGGCGAAGGTGTTTAACGCCGACAAAACCTACTTCGTGCTCAACGGCACCTCCTCCTCTAACAAAGTGGTGCTCAACGCGCTGCTGACTCCGGGGGATTTAGTGCTGTTTGACCGTAACAACCACAAATCCAACCACCACGGCGCGCTGTTGCAGGCTGGAGCCACACCGGTCTACCTGGAAACCGCACGTAACCCGTATGGCTTTATCGGCGGCATCGATGCCCACTGCTTTGAAGAAGGCTATCTGCGTGAACTGGTGGCAGAAGTGGCGCCAAACCGCGCACGTAACGAACGCCCGTTCCGTCTGGCGGTCATCCAGCTGGGCACCTACGATGGCACTATCTATAACGCCCGTCAGGTGGTGGATAAAATCGGTCACCTGTGCGACTACATCCTGTTTGACTCCGCATGGGTAGGCTACGAACAGTTCATTCCGATGATGGCCGACTGCTCGCCGCTGCTGCTGGAACTGAATGAAAACGATCCGGGGATTCTGGTGACTCAGTCGGTGCACAAACAGCAGGCCGGTTTCTCCCAGACTTCGCAGATCCATAAAAAAGATAGTCATATCAAAGGCCAACAGCGCTATGTGCCGCACAAACGTCTCAACAACGCCTTTATGATGCACGCGTCCACCAGCCCGTTCTACCCGCTGTTTGCCGCACTGGACGTCAACGCGCGGATGCACGAAGGACAGGCGGGCCGCAATATGTGGATGGACTGCGTCTCGAACGGCATTGAAGCACGTAAGCTGATTCTGGATAACTGCCACCACATTCGTCCGTTTGTCCCCGCCGAGATTGACGGTAAACCGTGGCAATCCTGGCCGACCGAGCAGATTGCCAACGACCTGCGCTTCTTCCACTTCGTCCCGGGTGAACGCTGGCACGGCTTCGAAGGCTACGCAGAGCATCAGTACTTCGTTGACCCGTGCAAACTGCTGCTGACCACCCCAGGCATTGACGCTAACGGCGAGTACGACACCTTTGGCGTGCCGGCCACCATTCTGGCCAACTACCTGCGTGAACACGGCGTGGTGCCGGAAAAATGCGACCTCAACTCAATCCTGTTCCTGCTGACGCCAGCGGAAGATATGGCCAAGCTGCAACAGCTGGTGGCGCTGCTGGTGCGCTTCGAAACGCTGCTGGAATCTGACGCGCCGCTGCAAGAGGTGCTGCCGTCGCTCTACGGTCAGCATAAAGATCGTTACGCCGGTTACACCCTGCGCCAGCTGTGCCAGGAAATGCACAACCTTTATGCCCGCCATAACGTGAAACAGCTGCAAAAAGAGATGTTCCGCAAATCGCACTTCCCACGCGTCAGCATGAACCCGCAGGAAGCGAACTTTGCCTACATCCGCGGCGAGGTCGATCTGGTGCCGCTGTCGATGGCGGAAGGCAAAATCGCCGCCGAAGGCGCCCTGCCGTATCCTCCTGGCGTGCTGTGCGTTGTCCCGGGTGAAATCTGGGGGGATTCCGTTCTGCGCTACTTCAAAGCGCTGGAAGAAGGCATCAACCTGCTGCCGGGCTTTGCGCCAGAACTGCAAGGGGTTTACATCCAGGAACACGACGGTCGCAAAGAAGTGTGGTGCAACGTGATTAAACCTCAGCAGCCGCTGCCAGCGATGCTGAAAGGGGAGAAATTATGAGCAAAGCCAACAACAAAATGGGTGTTGTTCAGCTCACCATCCTGACGATGGTGAACATGATGGGCTCCGGTATCATCATGCTGCCCACCAAGCTCGCTGAAGTCGGCACCATTTCCATTATCTCCTGGCTGGTCACCGCCGTCGGTTCGATGGCACTGGCCTGGGCTTTCGCTAAATGCGGGATGTTCAGTAAAAAATCCGGCGGCATGGGCGGCTATGCGGAGTATGCCTTTGGTAAGTCGGGCAACTTTATGGCCAACTATACCTATGGGGTATCGCTGCTGATTGCCAACGTCGCGATCGCGATTTCGGCGGTGGGTTATGGCACCGAGCTTTTCGGTGCCGCACTGAGCCCAGTGCAAATTGGGCTCGCCACCATCGGCGTGCTGTGGATCTGTACTGTTGCCAACTTCGGCGGCGCGCGCATTACCGGACAGATCAGCAGCATCACGGTATGGGGCGTCATTATCCCGGTGGTGGGTCTGTGCGTGATTGGCTGGTTCTGGTTCAGCCCGACAATGTACGTCGAGTCCTGGAACCCGCATCACGTGCCGTTCTTTAGCGCGGTCGGTTCATCCATCGCTATGACGCTGTGGGCCTTCCTCGGTCTGGAATCTGCCTGCGCCAACGCTGAAGTGGTGGAAAACCCGGAACGTAACGTGCCAATCGCCGTGCTCGGCGGGACGCTGGGGGCGGCGGTGATTTACATTGTCTCCACCAACGTGATTGCCGGGATTGTGCCAAATATGGACCTGGCTAACTCAACCGCCCCGTTCGGCCTGGCCTTCGCGCAAATGTTCACGCCGGAAGTCGGTAAAGTGATCATGGCGCTGATGGTCATGTCCTGCTGCGGTTCACTGCTCGGCTGGCAGTTCACTATCGCCCAGGTATTCAAATCCTCGGCGGACGAAGGCTACTTCCCGAAAGTATTCTCTCAGGTTAGCAAGGCGGATGCGCCGGTTAAGGGGATGCTGGTGATCGTGGTCATTCAGTCCGGGCTGTCGTTGATGACCATCAGCCCGTCGCTGAATAATCAGTTCAACGTGCTGGTAAACCTGGCGGTCGTCACCAACATTATTCCGTACATCCTGTCGATGGCAGCGCTGGTTATTATCCAGCGTATGGCTAACGTGCCGATGAACAAAGCGCGCATCGCTAACTTCGTGGCATTCGTTGGGGCAATGTATAGCTTCTATGCGCTCTACTCTTCCGGTGAAGAAGCGATGCTGTACGGTTCCATCGTGACGTTCCTCGGCTGGACGCTGTACGGGCTGGTGTCACCGCGTTTTGAGTTGAAGAATAAACACGGTTAATTGACTTACCCGTTCGGGCTGTAGACCACTACAGCCCGCTTTCTTTTCTTTCGTTGATAAGGCAGCTAACTTGAGTAATCCAGATCGTATTGTCTCCGACCCAGAACGGATCCTCCGTTTTATTCAGACCCAGCAAATTTGCCGTATCGCACTGAACGATGAGAGCAGCCCGTACATTGTTCCGGTCAACTTTGGTTGTACCTATCAGGACGAACGCTGGACGTTCTATTTCCATGGCGCGCGCACCGGTAAAAAGATGCGTTTGTTGCGTAAAGACCCGGCAATCAGCCTGGAAATAGACGGTGATTATCGCTTAATTCCCGCCGAGGATGCCTGTGATTATAGCAGTGCGTACACCAGCATCATTGCCAATGGACAGGCGTCGATTTTGCAAGAATGCGAAGAAATGACCACCGGGCTGGACCTCATCATGCGGCAGGCCGTACCGGGTAAAACCTTCAGCTATCGTGACGATATGATGAAAGCGGTGTGCGTCGTGCGAATGGATTGCCAGACGCTAACCTGCCGCCAGCATCAGGGAATATGAAAAAGGAGCCTTACGGCTCCTTTGTCTTAACAGCGATGATATCAGGCGTTTTTCAGCACTTCGCTAACAATCTCTACCGCTTCTTTCTCAATCTGCTGACGATGCTCAGCGCCAAGGAAGCTTTCGCAGTAAATCTTGTACGCATCTTCCGTGCCGGACGGACGCGCCGCGAACCAGCCGTTATCGGTCATCACTTTCAGACCACCGATAGATGCGCCGTTACCCGGTGCAGCGGTCAGGCGTGCGGTAATCGGATCACCGGCCAGGGTGCTGGCGCTGACCATCTCAGGAGAGAGCTTAGACAGCGCCGCTTTCTGTGCGGAAGTCGCGCTCGCCTGCAGACGGTTATAGCTTGGCGCGCCGAAACGTGCTGCCAGGTCGTTGTAGTGTTCCTGCGGATTCTTACCGGTGACGGCGGTGATTTCTGCCGCCAGCAGGCACATGATGATCCCGTCTTTATCGGTTGACCACGGCGTACCATCGAAGCGCAGGAAGGAAGCGCCCGCGCTCTCTTCGCCGCCGAAGCCAAAGCTACCGTCGAACAGGCCATCAACAAACCATTTAAAGCCCACCGGCACTTCAACCAGCTTACGGCCCAGGTCGTTCACCACGCGGTCAATCATTGCGGAAGAGACCAGGGTTTTACCCACGGCAACGTCTTTACCCCACTGCGGACGATGCTGGAACAGGTAGTTGATCGCAACCGCCAGGTAGTGGTTCGGGTTCATCAGCCCGGCCGGGGTAACAATACCGTGACGGTCGTAGTCAGGATCGTTGGCAAATGCCAGGTCGAACTTATCACGCAGCGCCAGCAGGCCCGCCATCGCGCACTCGGAAGAGCAGTCCATACGGATTGCGCCATCTTTATCGAGGTGCATGAAGCGGAAAGTCTGGTCAACGTGATCGTTAACGATAGTCAGGTTCAGGTTGTAGTGCTTCGCGATACGTTTCCAGTATTCGATACCGGAACCGCCCAACGGATCAACGCCCAGCGTCAGACCGGCTTTCTGGATCGCCGCCATATCGACGATATCCGCCAGCCCTTCAATGAACGGCTGCACCAGATCGACTTCCTTCACATGACCCGAGGCCAGCGCCGCATCGTAAGAGATGCGCTTAACACCGTTCAGATCGGCGGCCAACAGCGCGTTAGCGCGGTCTTCAACCACTTTGGTGACGTTGGTATCAGCCGGGCCACCGTTTGGCGGGTTGTACTTGATACCACCGTCTTCCGGCGGGTTGTGGGACGGCGTAATGACAATGCCATCGGCCAGCGGGCCGCCTTTCTTGTTGTGCACCAGGATAGCGTTGGAAACCGCCGGCGTCGGCGTGAAACCATTGTTTTCCTGCACAATCACATCTACGCCATTCGCCGCTAACACTTCAAGTACGGAGATGAACGCAGGCTCAGAAAGCGCGTGCGTATCTTTTCCGACGTAGCATGGGCCCGAAATTCCATTTTTCGCGCGCTCTTCAGCAATCGCCTGAGCAATGGCCAAAATATGCTTTTCATTGAAGCTGTGACGACCTGCGCTACCGCGGTGACCGGAGGTCCCGAATTTCACCGCGTGTTCCGCATTGCTCACGTCCGGCTGCAGCACGTAGTACTGGGCCGTCAGTTGAGCGACGTTGATCAAATCACTCTGCTGTGCGGGTTGACCCGCACGGGTATGGTTTGCCATTGCCTGGTCCTTCTTATGCAAGGGTTAGATTGTCAGTATTAGATGGTACCGCAAACCTTCTCAATCAATTCCGCCGGGAATTGCATTGACTGCATGATGTGTTCGACCATGCTGCATTTACGGCCCGTATTGGTATTGGTAATGACCCAGTATGGCGTATCCGGAACCTGTTTTGGTTTCGTCTGATTGCCGTTTTTCAGCAGCGTTTGCTCGTCGGCAGCAAAGTAGACGCGGGTACGGCCATGAAGGGATTCGGTTGCCTCAGCAAACGCATTGTTGTCCAGAGAGTACAGCGTAGTCAGCACCAGCATGAAGCGGTTTACCGCTTTCTTCTGCTCTGCATACTCGTCGGAGAGCAGCAGTTCGCGCATGGCACGGACTTTATCTTTGGCGGATTTAACCGTTTTCACCTCAGCAACGGGGACAGCAGCGGGCGCCGGAGCGGCAACCGTTTCTGCTTTGACGACCGGCGCGGCAGCGACGGCTGCGGGCTGGGAAGCGGCGGAGAATTTCAGCATACGCCGTAAAATGTCGGACGCGCTCTCGCCAATGCGCAGAGTGTGGGCTGCAATATAGCGATAGAGCTCGTCATCAACTTCGATCGTTTTCATCTTAATCCGGTGCGATAATTTTTCTGAATACAGTTTATTGGGATTATAAAGTCAAAACCCAACAGCGGGTAGCGCCAAACCAGGGGCACGGCAAAATTCGGATGAGTTCCTCACTTGCCCCTGAGCGTTAGAATGTTCAACATGATACCCTAACCCGACAATGCGAAAAAAAGAACTTTGCTATGAAATTGAATTTCCGAGCGCAAACTGCACAAAACCTGCACAATAATTCCCCCATCGTCCTGGTCCACGGTCTGTTCGGCAGCCTGGATAACCTCGGCATTCTCGCCCGCGACCTGCTTGCCGATCACGATGTCATTCAGGTCGACATGCGTAACCACGGTCTGTCGCCGCGTTCCGACGATATGAGCTATCCGGCCATGGCGCAGGATTTGCTCGATACTCTCGACGCCAACCAGATTGAGAAAGCGACATTCATCGGCCATTCAATGGGCGGAAAAGCGGTGATGGCGCTGACCGCGCTGGCCCCGGAGCGCATCGACCGCCTGGTGGCAATCGACATTGCGCCGGTGGATTACCACGTGCGTCGTCATGATGAAATTTTTGCCGCCATTAACGCCGTCACCAGCGCGGGCGTCTCCACGCGCCAGCAGGCAGCCACGGTGATGCGCGAGTATCTGCATGAAGAAGGCGTGATTCAGTTTCTGCTGAAGTCGTTTGTTGACGGCGCCTGGCGCTTTAACGTGCCGGTGCTGTGGGAGCAATATCCCCATATCGTCGGCTGGGAAACCATTCCGGCCTGGGAACACCCTGCGCTGTTTATTCCCGGCGGCAACTCACCGTATGTCACCGAAGCCTATCGTGACGATCTGCTGGCGCAGTTCCCGCAGGCGAGAGCGCACGTGATTGCCGGGGCGGGTCACTGGGTTCACGCCGAAAAACCGGACGCCGTGCTGCGCGCCATTCGCCGTTACCTCGCTGAGTGATTAAAAATGCATCGACCGCGCGCCAGAATGGCCGTGGTCGTTGGCGTGCGGGTTCCACTGTTGTATGATTGCGCGCTGTCTGCACCGGGCACCGTCCGGTAGCTTGTTTCCCCGAAGTCACTCAGAACCATGGCAAAAGAACAAACGGACCGTACGACATTAGATTTGTTCGCAAATGAGCGTCGGCCGGGAAGACCCAAAACCAATCCGCTTTCGCGTGACGAACAGCTCCGCATTAATAAGCGCAATCAGCTCAAACGCGACAAAGTTCGTGGGCTTAAGCGCGTCGAGTTAAAGCTGAACAGCGACGCCGTTGATGCGCTCAACGAACTGGCGGCAGCCCGTGACATGAGCCGCAGCGAACTCATCGAAGAGATGCTGATGAGCCAACTGGCGCTGCTGCACGGGCAAGGGAAAGTCTGAAATATCCCCCCAGAACGCACTTTCATGTAGCAGAGTGTGCAGTACGGCACGATAGCTGTTTCCGCCCGCTTCTCTGTTCTGCTATGATTGCCCTTATCTGTGGGCAATAAGCCACCACCATATCATTAAGTTTCAAGAGGTTATTTTACTCATGGCAATCGTTGGCATCTTCTTCGGTAGCGACACCGGGAACACCGAAAATATCGCAAAAATGATTCAAAAACAGCTTGGTAAAGATGTCGCTGACGTTCACGACATTGCCAAGAGCAGCAAAGAAGACCTGGCAGGCTACGATATCCTGCTGCTGGGTATCCCAACCTGGTACTACGGTGAAGCACAGTGCGACTGGGACGATTTCTTCCCGTCTCTGGAAGAAGTTGACTTCAACGGTAAGCTGGTCGCCCTCTTCGGCTGTGGCGATCAGGAAGACTACGCGGAGTACTTCTGCGATGCGCTGGGTACGATTCGCGACATCATCGAGCCAAACGGCGCGACCATCGTTGGTCACTGGCCAACCGCAGGCTACCACTTCGAAGCGTCGAAAGGCCTGGCCGATGACGACCACTTCGTGGGTCTGGCGATTGACGAAGACCGCCAGCCGGAGCTGACCGCTGAACGCGTTGAAAAATGGGTTAAGCAGGTTGCTGAAGAGCTGCACCTCGACGAAATCAAAAACGCCTGATGATATTGAGGCGCGATAACAAATCGCGCCTCATTAATAGGTAAAAGCAATCAAAATAATAGCTACATTTTTTTAACTTTTCAGCGCATACCTGTACAATATCTTCTGATTTAGCGTAGGTTCATCGCTCTGTTTGTCGGTGACGCCTCGTTTTTGAAAGCTTAGTTTACCCAAGCCTTGCTGTTTTCATTTATCCAGGGTCATTCTATAATGAGACGCATTAAAACGGGTGAATTCTCTGTGATACTTTCGCTGATGGAAGTTAATCGTTTAGCAACAGGACAGATTCCGCATGACTGACAATAATACCGCATTAAAGAAGGCTGGCCTGAAAGTCACACTTCCACGGTTAAAGATTCTGGAAGTTCTTCAGGAACCGGATAACCACCATGTCAGTGCGGAAGACTTATACAAACGCCTGATCGACATGGGTGAAGAAATTGGCCTGGCCACGGTTTATCGTGTCCTGAACCAGTTTGATGACGCGGGCATCGTGACCCGTCATAATTTTGAAGGCGGCAAATCCGTTTTCGAACTGACCCAGCAGCATCACCACGATCACCTGATTTGCCTCGACTGTGGCAAAGTGATCGAGTTCAGCGACGAATCTATCGAAGCTCGCCAGCGTGAAATTGCCGCCAAACACGGAATTCGTCTGACCAACCACAGCCTTTATCTTTATGGCCACTGCGCTGAAGGCGACTGCCGTGAAGATGAACATGCTCACGATGGTGTAGAGAAGTAACTCCCGCCCTCGTTAAAAAAACCAGCGCCATGCGTTGGTTTTTTTTGCCCTTCGTTCGCATTCAGCCATAAAAAAACCGCTGCAAGCAGCGGTTTTTTCAGTTATTAGCATTCGCCTTATCTTATGGCTTCACGGTGTTATTGCTGCGAATTTCCTGCCACATCTTTTCGCATTTGGCTTTTACGGCCTGGTCGTTACCGGTACGGGTTGCCTGAATACACTGCTGATAATCCAGCACGCGTACGGATTCCTGATTAGCAAACTGTTCATGCTGTTTCTCTTTTTTCAGCACGTTCAGCACGCTCTGGCAGGCCTGGATTTTGTCCGGATTGCCTTCAGCGGTGTTAATGCACGCGCTGTAGGCATCCTTCAGCTTACTGTCTTCTTTCGGCGTGGATGGCTGAGCGCAAGCGGTAAGGCCAGCGGCCATCAGGGCAACAATAATCAGTTTTTTCATACGATGAGCCTCTTAGCGGCGGCAGAGGCTTCCCCCTGCCGCATCATGCATCAGAAAATAGTGAACGGTGCGATAACCATGAATTTCACGTCACGCTCATCCTGGAAGATGTTGCCGTAACCACCGCCCCAGCTTGGGATGTCGGAGTGGTTGTCGTACTGAGTGAAGTGCAGTTTGAAGAGGGTACCCTTCGCGCGGCCTTCCTGTACGGTATACATGGCATCCAGGCTGTATGCAGATTCTCTGATCGTATTGTTTTTGTTGTAGTAGGCATCCGGGTTCATCTGCCAGGTCGCTGGTTTCGCATCCCATGCATAGACGTAGGATGCACCCACTGCCCAGCCAGGAAGATTCCAGTTCTTCAGGTCATACATACCACCGAAGAAGACCGCTTTTTCGCCGTTGGCGTTGAAGTCAGAGCGGTTATCCCACCAGATATCCAGACGACCGTTAGATGACGCGTAGGTCGGGGTCATACGCTGCAGGAAGTAGCCCTGCTGACCGTCAGCCTTAACCCAGGTCCCTTCCAGACGGAAGTCGAACACCTCGTTCAGCTTATAGCCAAATGTTAACGCCTGCAGCCACGCGGTGCCGTCGTAAATGTCGTTCACGCCGTGATCGCTCACTTTGTCACGGGTACCATAGAACTGGTAGCTGGTGGTCAGCGGGCCGCCAGGGATATCAAATTTGTAGCTTGCTTTGGCGAAGTACTGGTCGACATAACCTTCCGCCTGACCGAATGCCGCTTCCAGCACCAGGTCATTTTTAAAATCGTATTTCGCACCGATAGAGTGCAGGTAATCAACTTTGGTCTTCTTATCATTCTGATAGAAGTTATCCATCTCCAGATGCCATGGCGCCTTGTACTCATTGGTCCACATGTAGGAGAAGCTCAGCGCGCCATTGTCGCCGTAGTCAAAGTTTGCCCCGGCTTCAGCGCCCTGGTAAGTACCCGGCATAAAGCTCCAGTGCGGTGCCAGCAGGGTTTGACCGGTTGGTTGAATGTAACCCGCACGCGCCCAGGTTGGGCCAAGTTTAAATTTAGCTGCCGCTTTATACAGGCTGATACCGCTCTTATCGCCGCTGTAATCTTCGCTATAGCCTTTATTTTTTGACGAGAATGCAATTTCGTTCGGGTGACCGCTTTCGCTACTTTCCGCCATTTCAATCGCGGTAAAAGCAGCAATATCAATACCGAACATGTCAGCCGCATAACCCGACTGGAAGTCGAGGTTGGCGTTCCAGGTGGAGTGAGAAAGGTTGGTTTTATATTTGTCGTGGTCGGTCACATCTTTACGGTCACGCTCACGCTGCCAGTAGTAGATGCCGCCGGTTAATGTTGAATCATCAATGAACCCTTCTGCCTTCGCTTCCGGAGTCATCACAAAGCCTGACATTGCTGTCACACCGGCGATAGCCAGCGCCAGCGTACTACGTTTGCCACTAAACGTACGCATAGTTATATCCTCTTTGACTTTTAAAAATGCCGCTGCAAAGCAGAAGCAAAAAAATAAAACGCTAAAAAATGAACTTCTGGAAAAAGGTGTTTCAGTACACTGATAGACTATTTTTCGCGACGCGAATTATCAATCCTTTTCCGCAACAAGAGTGCAGGATTATGACAAAGCGCACATATTTGGTTTCAATGTGTAACGTAATGCATTGTTAACATTTGCACAGGCCAGCCCTTGCGGGGCTTGGATGAAATGTTAATGAGACCGTTTACATTGAAGATCAGGGGTGGGTAGATGTAAAAAAGTGCGAACGTACCAGATCCAGGAAAATATTATTAATTCGCATCGCGAAACTATAAAAAGAACCGGTTTGCACATTACCGGAACAGAAAGGAACGATATGTTGCCATCGGCGCCAGGGGCATATGACCAGGCAAAAAAAAACGCCGCAAAAGCGGCGTTTTTCATCTTGGATCGGCGAGTATTAGCCAACCCAGGTATCACGTAAACCAACGGTACGGTTAAAGACCAGCTTGTCTGCCGTGCTGTAGCGGCTGTCGAGGCAGAAGTAACCCTCACGCTCGAACTGGTACGCTTTACCGGCCTCAGCGGCCTGCAGAGACGGCTCAGCATAGCCCTGCTTGATAACCAGTGACTCAGGGTTCATCACCGCCAGGAAGTCTTCTGCGGCGCCTGGGTTCGGTACGCTGAACAGACGATCGTACAGGCGAATCTCTACCGGCAGCGCGTGCGCGGCGCTAACCCAGTGAATTACGCCCTTCACTTTGCGGCCATCAGCCGGATCTTTGCTCAGGGTATCAGCATCGTAGGTACAGAAGATGGTGGTGATATTGCCTTCGGCATCTTTCTCCACGCGCTCTGCTTTCACCACATAGGCGTTACGCAGACGCACTTCTTTCCCCATCACCAGACGTTTGTACTGCTTGTTCGCTTCTTCACGGAAGTCTGCGCGATCGATCCAGATTTCAGCGCTAAACGGCACTTCACGGCTGCCCATTTCCGGTTTATTCGGATGGTTAGGCATGGAAACCATTTCGCTCTCGCCCTGGGGATAGTTTTCGATCACCAGTTTTACCGGATCGATAACCGCCATCGCGCGTGGTGCGTTTTCATTCAGATCTTCACGAATGCAGGATTCCAGCGACGCCATCTCAATGGTGTTGTCCTGCTTGGTCACGCCGATGCGCTTGCAGAACTCGCGAATGGAGGCGGCGGTGTAGCCACGGCGACGCAGACCGGAGATGGTCGGCATACGCGGGTCGTCCCAGCCTTCGACATGTTTTTCCATCACCAGCTGATTCAGCTTGCGCTTGGACATCACGGTGTATTCCAGATTCAGGCGCGAGAATTCGTACTGGCGCGGGTGAACCGGAATGGTGATGTTGTCCAGCACCCAGTCGTACAGACGACGGTTGTCCTGGAACTCCAGCGTACACAGCGAGTGGGTAATGCCTTCCAGCGCATCGCTGATGCAGTGAGTGAAGTCGTACATCGGATAGATGCACCACTTGGTGCCGGTCTGGTGGTGATCGGCAAATTTAATACGGTACAGCACCGGGTCACGCATAACGATAAACGGCGAAGCCATATCGATTTTGGCGCGCAGGCACGCGGTACCTTCCGCGAAGCCGCCGGTACGCATTTTTTCGAACAGCGCCAGGTTCTCTTCTACGCTGCGATCGCGGAATGGGCTATTTTTGCCCGGCGCAGTCAGCGAGCCGCGATATTCACGGATCTGTTCCGGCGTCAGTTCGTCAACGTAGGCCAGGCCTTTGTTGATAAGTTCTACAGCGTAGGCGTGCAGCTGATCGAAGTAATCCGAGGAGTAGCGAACGTTGCCTGACCAGTGAAAACCTAACCACTCGACATCGTTTTTGATCGACTCTACGTATTCGATATCTTCTTTCACCGGGTTGGTGTCATCGAAACGCAGGTTGCACTGGCCCTGGTAGTCTTTCGCGATACCAAAGTTCAGGCAGATAGATTTCGCGTGGCCGATGTGCAGATAGCCATTCGGCTCTGGCGGAAAACGTGTATGCACCGTGTTGTGCTTACCGGTTGCCAGATCTTCATCGATGATCTGACGAATAAAGTTAGTCGGGCGGGCTTCAGCCTCACTCATCGTGGATTCCTCAAAGCGTAAACAACGTATAACGGCACATGATCTTATAAGCCGCGCCCGGAGACAACTATTAGTTGCACAAAAAGGCGTTGTACCGATGAATATGGGGGAATTTACGGCAAAAAAAAGCGGCGGAGGAATTCCCCCGCCGCTTAAGGCATTAATCTACTTTACTCAGGAGCGATTATTTACCTTTAATCTCATACAGCGGCGTCTGACCCGCAACCACGTGACCTTCGGCTTTAATCACCAGACCGCCGAAATCATCGCTGTTACTGCATACAACTGGGCTGATCATTGAGCGTGCATTTGCGTTCAGGAAGTCCAGATCCATTTCCAGGATTGGCTGACCTGCTTTGACTTCCGCACCCTCTTCAACCAGGCGGCTGAAGCCTTTACCTTCCAGCGCTACGGTATCGATACCCATGTGGACAACGATTTCCGCGCCTTTATCTGTTTCCAGACAGAACGCATGGTTGGTGTTGAAGATTTTCACGATAGTGCCCGCAGCCGGGGAAACAACGATGTTGTCCGTTGGTTTCACCGCAATGCCGTCGCCGACCGCTTTGCTGGCGAACGCTTCGTCAGGCACCTGCTCCAGCGCCACCACATCACCGGTAATTGGCGAAACCAACGCTTCAACGGTTGCGGCGTTAGCCACTGCCTGCGGTTTTGCCGCAGCAGGTGCCGCAGCCGGCGCGCTGTCAGCAGAAGCAGCGGCAACTGGGCCACGTGCAACCACTTTCTTCATCGCATCGCCAATCGCTTCTGCTTTCGCACCCACGATAACCTGGATGGTTTGTTTGTTCAGTTTCACCACGCCGGATGCACCCAGGCGTTTACATACTGCGTCACTCACCTTCGCGGAGTCGGCAACGGTCAGGCGCAGACGGGTAATACAGGCGTCAATCGCTTTCAGGTTGTCAGTACCACCAACGGCAGCAATGTAGCTGGTCGCCAGTTGATCCAGACCTTCTTCCGTGTTGCTGTTGGCTTCGTTGGTCACAACGTTTTCGTCTTTATCTTCGCGGCCCGGCGTTTTCAGGTTAAACATGCGAATAACCACGCTGAACAGCACGAAGTAGATAACGAAGAACACCAGACCCATCACCACCAGCATCCAGACGTTCTTACTCGCTGCCGGCAGGCTGTACATCAACACGTAGTCGATAGCACCTGCGGAGAAGGAGAAGCCCGCGTGGATACCCAGCAGCGTTGCAATGAACAGGCTCACGCCGGTCAGAATCGCGTGCAGGAGGTACAGTACCGGCGCCAGGAACATGAACAGGAATTCCAGCGGCTCGGTCACACCGGTCAGGAACGCGGTGACGGCAACAGACAGCAGCATACCGCCGACCATCGGACGACGCGCTTTTGGCGCTGCGAAGTACATCGCCAGTGCCGCACCCGGCAGACCAAACATCATGATCGGGAAGAAGCCGGACATGAACATACCCGCGGTGCCGTCACCCGCATAGAAGCGGTTGATGTCGCCGTGGAATACCGCACCCGCCGCGTTGGTGAACTCACCAATCTGGAACCAGGCGATAGTGTTCAGAACCTGATGCAGACCGGTTGGGATCAGCAGACGGTTGATGAAACCAAAGATACCGGAACCCAGCGCGCCCGCGCCGACGATCCACTCACCGCCCGCATGGATAGCGTTCTGCACCGGCGGCCATACGTAGCCGAAGATGGCAGCCAGCACCAGACAGAAGAAGCCGGTTGCGATCGGCACAAAACGTTTACCGCCGAAGAAGCTCAGGAAGTCAGGCAGTTTGATACCCGCCCAACGGTTATAAACGGCACCACCGACCAGACCGGTAATGATACCGGCCAGCACACCCATGTTAATGGCCGGGTTGATAGTCACCATTGCTTTGGTCAATACGAAATAACCTACCGCACCCGCCAGCGCTGCCGCACCCGCGCTGTCTTTTGACCAGCTGGATGCCACACCGATAGCGAAGATTAGCGCCAGGTTATCAAAGATAGACCCGCCCGCCTGTGCGATAAACGCGACGTTGAGTAGATCTGGCTGACCAAATCGCAGCAACAGCGCCGCAACTGGCAGCACGGCGATAGGGAGCTGTAACGCCCTACCGAGTCGCTGGAAAAAACCTAAAATATTCATCTTATTCCCCCTACGAGACCCCGAGACGGCTCATTTAATCTAAGCCATTTTTTTATTGTGCAAAAAAGCATGACACTGCGATGTCTTGTAAACTGCATTTACACCTGTTCAGGCATCAGAGTGTGTGAAAATTTAATTCGTATCGCAAATTAAACGCGTTCTTTTTGTGACTATAGTCACCAAATATTGTTCTCACCACTCCCTTTCACTGGCTAACTATGAAAACTTATTTTATCATTCAAAAAATCAAAACGGATTGCTCCCTATCGATGCAAACAGGTTACGCTTAGAGAGTGCACGGAGACGCCATCCGCCAACTTCTTACATTTTACATTTGAGGTGAAGAATGAGACTGATTCCTCTCGTTAACGCTGAACAAGTCGGCAAATGGGCTGCTCGCCACATCGTTAACCGCATCAACGCATTTCAACCCACTGCGGACCGTCCGTTTGTCCTCGGACTGCCAACCGGCGGTACCCCGCTGGCGACCTACAAAGTGTTAGTCGAAATGCATAAAGCGGGCCAGGTTAGCTTTAAACATGTTGTCACCTTTAACATGGACGAATATGTCGGCCTGCCAAAAGAGCATCCGGAAAGCTACCACAGCTTTATGCACCGTAACTTCTTCGATCATATCGACATTCCTGAAGAAAACATCAATCTGCTGAATGGCAACGCGCCAGATGTTGACGCAGAATGCCGTCGCTATGAAGAAAAAATTCGTTCTTACGGTAAAATCCACCTGTTCATGGGCGGTGTGGGCAACGACGGTCACATTGCGTTCAACGAACCGGCATCGTCACTCTCTTCCCGTACCCGCATCAAGACGCTGACTCACGAAACCCGCGTGGCAAACTCCCGCTTCTTCGATGGCGACGTCTCACTGGTGCCAAAATATGCGCTGACCGTTGGCGTGGGCACCCTGCTGGATGCCGAAGAAGTGATGATCCTGGTGCAGGGCGCGCCGAAAGCGCTGGCGCTGCAGCAGGCGGTTGAAGGCAACGTCAACCACATGTGGACCATTACCTGTCTGCAGCTGCACCCGAAATCGCTGATCGTTTGCGACGAACCGTCCACGATGGAGCTGAAAGTTAAGACCCTGAAATATTTCAATGAATTAGAAGCTGAAAATATCAAAGGTCTGTAATGTCTTACCCGTCCCACGCCGCGGCGTGGGACAACATTTTTTGAATACCGGGGGTCGTAATGTATGCATTAACCCATGGCCGGATCTTTACCGGTCACGAAATTCTGGATGACCATGCGATTATCGTCGCCAATGGCCTTATTGAACGTATTTGCCCACTGGCTGATGTACCAGCGAACGTCGAACAGCGTTCCGTGAATGGCGCCATTCTCGCCCCTGGTTTTATCGACGTTCAGCTTAACGGCTGCGGCGGCGTACAGTTCAACGATACTGCCGAAGCGGTGACCGTTGAAACGCTGGAGATTATGCAGAAAGCCAATGAGAAATCTGGCTGCACCAGCTTCCTGCCGACGCTGATTACCACCAGCGACGACCTGATGAAACAGGGCGTACGCGTGATGCGTGAATATCTGGCCAAACATCCGAACCAGGCGCTGGGCTTGCACCTCGAAGGCCCGTGGCTGAACCTGGTGAAAAAAGGCACCCATAATCCGGAATTCGTGCGCAAGCCAGATCACGAACTGGTGCAATTCCTCTGCGACAACGCTGACGTCATCACCAAAGTGACCCTGGCGCCAGAGATGGTCGCACCGGAAGTGATTACCGCGCTGGCTAACGCCGGTATCGTGGTTTCCGCCGGGCACTCCAACGCCACGGCGAAAGAAGCGCGTATCGGTTTCCGCGCGGGCATCACCTTCGCCACCCATCTGTTTAACGCCATGCCGTACATGTCTGGCCGCGAACCAGGCCTGACCGGTGCAATTCTCGATGCGAATGAAATCTACTGCGGTATCATTGCTGATGGCCTGCATGTGGACTACATCAATATCCGTAACGCCAAACGCCTGAAAGGCGATAAGCTGTGCCTGGTCACCGACGCCACCGCACCGGCAGGCGCCAATATTGATCAGTTCATTTTTGCCGGTAAAACAATATACTACCGCAATGGTCTCTGCGTAGACGAAAACGGCACCTTGAGCGGTTCATCGCTGACGATGATCGAAGGGGTCCGCAACCTGGTCGAGCACGCTAACATTGCGCTGGACGAAGTGCTGCGTATGGCGACGCTCTACCCTGCTCGCGCGATCGGTGTTGAAAAGCACCTCGGCAGCATTGCCCCGGGTAAAGTGGCGAACCTGACCGCATTCACCCACGACTTTAAAATCATCAAGACCATCGTTAATGGCGACGAGGTCGTTACTGAGTAAGAGAAAGTATGACATCAGGCGGACAAGCTCAAATTGGTAATGTTGATCTCGTAAAACAGCTTAACAGCGCGGCCGTTTACCGCCTGATTGACCAGCATGGGCCAATCTCGCGGATTCAGATTGCCGAGCAGAGCCAGCTTGCCCCCGCCAGCGTAACCAAAATTACGCGTCAGCTTATTGAACGCGGCCTGATCAAAGAAGTCGATCAGCAGGCCTCCACCGGGGGCCGCCGCGCCATTTCTATCGTCACCGAAACCCGCAATTTCCACGCGATTGGTGTCCGTTTGGGCCGCCACGACACCACCCTGACACTGTACGATCTGAGCAGCAAGGCGGTTGCCGAAGAACACTACCCGCTGCCGGAGCGCACTCAGGAAACGCTGGAACATGCGTTGCTCAACACCATTGCCACCTTTATTGAATCGTGCCAGCGTAAAATTCGCGAGCTGATCGCCATTTCGGTGATTCTGCCCGGTCTTGTCGACCCGGAAAGCGGCATTATTCGCTATATGCCGCATATCCCGGTCGAAAACTGGCATCTGGTGGAAGCACTGGAAAAACGTTTCAAAGTCACCTGCTTTGTCGGCCACGACATCCGCAGTCTGGCGCTCGCGGAGCACTACTTTGGTGCAAGCCAGGACTGTGAAGACTCCATTCTGGTGCGCGTGCACCGCGGTACCGGCGCGGGCATTATCTCTAACGGGCGTATTTTTATTGGCCGTAATGGCAATGTGGGTGAAATCGGCCATATTCAGGTTGATCCGCTCGGCGAGCGCTGCCACTGCGGTAACTTCGGCTGTCTGGAAACCGTGGCTGCGAATGCCGCCATTGAGCAGCGCGTGCGCCATCTGCTTGAACAGGGCTACCAGAGCCGAATCACGCTTGACGATTGCCACATCAAAACCATCTGTAAGGCGGCCAATAAAGGTGACCCACTTGCCACCGAAGTTATTGAGCACGTGGGCCGCCATCTCGGGAAAACAATTGCCATCGCCATCAACCTGTTTAACCCACAAAAAGTGGTAATTGCCGGTGAGATCATCGAGGCTGACCGCGTGCTGTTACCCGCCATCGAAGGCTGCATCAATACTCAGGTTCTGAAGGCCTTCCGCAAGAATCTGCCGGTGGTGCGCTCAACCCTCGACCATCGCTCCGCGATTGGCGCTTTTGCGCTGGTTAAACGCGCCATGCTGAACGGGATTTTGCTGCAACATTTGTTGGAAGGTTAGTCGCAAATCAACGAGTAACGCGCTGCAAACGTTGATACAGCGCATTTTTAAACTCATCCTCGCTAGACATCCCCCACTGCCGGATTAACCTATTTGCCAAATTTTGCATTTAGGTTAATCTTATGGAAAAGAGAACGCCGCATACCCGTTTAGACACCATCCAAAATCTGGTCCGCGATGGACGGGTATGTATCACAAACACAGCGTTAATCAGCGCATCTCAAATCGGATTCCAGTCAAAACGAGAAATCTTTGAGGTTGTGATGGCTCTGAAAACAGGCGATTTCTACAAAAGTATGACGGCCTACCATGATCACACATGCTGGCACGACGTCTATCGTCCCACCTATAAGGGACTGCCTCTCTACATTAAATTCATCGTATCAGGCAGCCTCCTGATAGTGTCATTTAAGGAGTTGTAAAATGAAATGTCCTCTATGCAGTGGTGCAGAGCTGAAACACGAAAAGCGTGATATTCCCTATGAATACAAAGGGAACAAGACTGTATTTCACGATGTTAAAGGCCAGTACTGCGATAACTGTGGCGAAATCATCTTCGATAAGGGTGAAGGCGAAGAGTATATGGCTGGCATGGTGGAATTTAACCGGCAGATCAATGCCCGTGAGGTGGATCCTGCATTCATAGCCCGGGTACGTAAAAGTCTTGAACTCGACCAACGCCAGGCGGCTGAAATCTTTGGCGGCGGTGCGAATGCTTTTAGCCGCTACGAAACGGGACGCATTGCGCCGCCTAAGCCGCTCATATTGTTATTTAAGACGCTAGAAAAGCATCCTGAATGGTTCGAAGAGCTGAGAAAACAAGCGTAAAGCGTGAGAGAACGGCGCAACGAAGAGGCAGGCAGAAAGATAACGTGTATAATTACGCCTCTTCAAAAACAAACGCCAGGTAGTCCATGACCATTCAGAATGTAATCTGTGATATTGACGGCGTGCTGATGCACGATAATGTCGCCGTGCCGGGCGCGGCAGAATTCGTCGCGCGCGTACTGGATAAAGGTATGCCGTTTCTTTGTCTGACTAACTACCCTTCACAGACGGGTCAGGATTTAGCGAACCGTTTCGCCACCGCAGGCATCGACGTGCCTGACAGCGTATTTTACACCTCCGCCATGGCTACCGCCGATTTCCTGCGCCGCCAGGAAGGCAAAAAAGCGTACGTGGTCGGCGAAGGCGCATTGATCCACGAACTCTATAAAGCCGGGTTCACCATCACCGACGTCAACCCTGACTTCGTTATCGTGGGTGAAACGCGCTCCTTTAACTGGGAGATGATGCACAAAGCGGCATTCTTCGTGGCCAATGGCGCACGCTTCATTGCAACCAACCCGGACACGCATGGCCGCGGCTATTACCCTGCCTGTGGCGCACTGTGCGCCGGCATCGAAAAAATCTCAGGCCGTAAGCCGTTTGTCGTTGGCAAGCCAAGCCCGTGGATCATCCGCGCCGCGCTTAACAAAATGCAGGCGCATTCAGAGCAGACGGTGATCGTCGGCGATAATCTCCGCACCGATATTCTGGCCGGCTTCCAGGCTGGTCTGGAAACGATTTTGGTCCTCTCTGGCGTCTCCACCGTAGATGACATCGATGATATGCCGTTCCGGCCATCATGGATTTATCCGTCTGTGGCGGAAATCGACATTCTCTAATAGATTCACATAAATTATTGGTAGATGGATATACAGCACCATATTCATTTACCAATAATATAAATACAAAATATAAATTCACATCAACAATATTTCCCTTCCCGGTATATAACATAAATTCCCCCACGCTATTCCCACCCTGATAAAAAATGTGATCCATCATGTGAAAAATAATTATCGTAATCCCACAAGCTATTTTTATAATAGATTTCTTTAATTTCATTATTTACCCTCGCACTCATACTTGTATGGTGATCGAGAGGATAAATAATGAGACCGCGTCAGGAAATAGCCCAGCCCCGTCACTTTTCATATTGTTGGTTGCCCTCCAGCGTGGAAGGAACATGGCTTAAACCGTATTTACAAGCGGTTCATCTCCCCCATCAGGAGGACGAGAACAACCAGACATTGCTGCTGGAGATTAAACAACTCACTGCAGACACGGTAATAGCCGCCGCTCCTCATGAAGCCTCGCTAATTTTTAAACTCGAGCCCTTCACGGACTCTCAGCCATGTCATGGCGAATATTTGATTACACGCGATGATTACGCGATAACCATTACAGCCGGAGATTATGCCGGGTTACTGTATGGCTGGTTCCATTTGCTGCGTAATATCGCTAATCCAACGGGTGTGAAGGAAATAACAAAAGAACGCCCGGCTTTTACAATCCGCATGATTAACCACTGGGATAATATGGATGGCTCGATCGAGCGCGGATATGCAGGCCGTTCACTCTTTTTCGCTGATAATAAAATAAGTTACGATGAAACTCGCCTGTGCCAATACGCACGCCTGCTGGCCAGCGTCGGCATCAACGCCCTGACGATAAACAATGTTAACGTCCACCATCATGAAACCAACCTGATTCGTCAACACCTGCTGCCTGACGTTGCCCGTATCGCGGCTATTTTCCGCCGCTACGCTATCCAGCTTTTCCTGAGCGTTAACTTTGCCGCGCCTATTGAAACCGGCGAACTCGCCACGGCAGACCCCTTTGATCCGCAGGTTGTGACGTGGTGGCAGCAACGCGCCGAAGAGATTTATCAATATATTCCTGATTTTGGCGGCTACGTAGTGAAAGCGGACTCGGAGCATCGCCCTGGCCCCTTCACCTATGAGCGTACCCATGCTGACGGCGCCAATATGTTAGCGCGCTCGTTAGCTCCTTACGGGGGTCTGCTGTACTGGCGCTGCTTCGTCTACAACTGCCAGCAAAAATGGTATGACCGTAGCACCGATCGCGCCCGTGCCGCCTGGGACCACTTTGCGCCACAGGATGGGCAGTTCGATGACAACGTTATTTTGCAGATCAAAAGCGGTCCGATGGACTTCCAGGTCCGTGAACCGGTATCACCCCTGCTGGGCGCGATGCCCCACACCAACAAAGTCATGGAATTGCAAATCACCCAGGAGTATACCGGCCAGCAAATCGATCTCTGCTGGTTAGTTCCCCAGTGGAAAACCATTCTCGGCTTTGATACCCAACCAGGAAGGCACGACGCCTCGATTGCCGATATCCTTGCAGGCCGTTGTCGTCAGCACTCTATGCGCCACAGCGGCGTCACGGCGGTGGTCAACACCGGCGATCATCCCTTCTGGACGGGTCATCCGCTTGCGCAGGCCAATCTCTACGGTTATGGCCGTTTAATATGGGATCCTGAGATCGATGAACGCCTGCTGGCACAGGAGTGGTGCAAGCTCACGCTGTCTGACTCCCCCAAAACCGTCGACACCGTTAGCCAGATGCTGCTCAGCAGCTGGTTAGTTTACGAAAGCTATACCGCACCACTGGGTGTAGGCTGGATGGTACAGCCCCATCACCACTACGGTCCCGCGGTTGATGGCTACGAATACGATAGCTGGGGTACTTACCACTACGCTAACCGCTACGGTCTTGGCGTCGACCGCACCCAAAACAGCGGTACAGGATACGTAAAACAATATCATCCGCTCAACTGCCAGATGTATAACAACCCGAATCGCTGCCCGCAGGAGCTGATTTTATTCTTCCATCACCTCAAATATCGCCACGTCCTGCCTTCAGGTAAGACCGTTATCCAGCACATTTACGACAGCCACTTTAATGGCGTGGCTCAGGTTGAGGATTATATTCAAAAATGGGCTGAGCTTGCCGCTGATAAAAACATTCCAGAAGTTCTATTTCACGAAGTACAAGAGCGTTTAAATAGACAACTGAATAACGCTGAAGCCTGGCGTGACCAGGTCAACACCTATTTTTATCGTAAATCAGGTATTCATGACTCACGAAACAGAAAGATTTATCCCTGATAAATAAAAACCATTAGTCGGTGGCATTTATGCCACCGCTAAATAAATTCATCTAACTTTATGGCGTATTTCTGGAGATACCCTATGAGCACCCCTGTACCGATTAAACTGCGAACCTATATTGGTTACGGCATGACGGACCTCTTTTCCAGCGGCGCATTTTCCATTATTGCGGCGTGGTTAATGTATTTTTTTACCAACTTTTCGGGTTTGACGCCCATTCAGGCAGGATCGATTCTATTTATCGCCAAAATTATCGATACCTTCGTTAGCCCCTGCGTTGGCTATCTTACCGATAATATCGGGAATACCCGGTTAGGCCGTCGTTTTGGTCGCCGACGCATCTTCCTGCTGCTGGGCGCGGTGCTGGTTTATGTCTATTCACTGTTGTGGATCCCCGGCATGCCCTATCTTTACTATCTGGTGGTCTACCTTTCCATAGAGATCATCGGTGCGCTGGTCATCATTCCCTGGGAAACCCTCGCCTCCGAAATGACCGACGATTACAAGCAGCGCAGTATTCTGTCCGCCGTTCGTCTGTTTTATGGCGGTTTCAGTACCTGGCTCGCGACCTTCTTACCGGGACGTCTGTTTGCACATTTCGGTACGTCGGACAGCAAAGTTTTCTTCATTAACGCCGTCATTTTCTCCGTTATTTTTATGGTGGCTCTGCTGGTCACCTGGTCCACCACCTGGGAGCGTAAACAGGAAAGCACGGCAGATGCCCCTAAAGCACGCAGCTTCAGCATAAAACATATTTTTACGGATATGGCTTCTACGCTACGCGTGCGCTGCTTCCGCCAGCACCTGACCATGTACGTGCTGTCGTTTACCTCACTCGATCTGTTCTACACGGTATTTATCTATTTTATTATTTACTCGCTGAACAGCACTTCGGTGATGGCCTCAAACCTGTTGGCGGTGGGTATTTTCCTTACCGGCTGGAGTAACGCGCTGATGGCGTGGATGGTGATCCGTTATGGCCAGACCTGGAGCCTGAGAATCTGTCTGACCGTCAGCATGCTGTGCTTTTTTGTCTTTTCCGGGTTCTACTTCTGGAAGCCTTTATTGATGCTTCCCATCATGTACGTCACTTCTCTTATCTATCAGTTCTTCAAGGGTGGCTACGTCTATATTATCTGGAATATTTATCCTTTTATTCCTGATGTCGATGAATTGGTCACACGCCAACGCCGCGAAGGTGTTTTTGCTGGCGTGATGACGCTTGCCAGAAAAAGCACCTCAGCGCTGGCTGGAATGTTAATTGGCATCGTACTGCAAGCCGTCCATTTCGACGCGACCAGCAGCACTCAATCCATCACCACTATTCACGGGATTACTGCCCTGTTCTTTTTTGGCAACGTCATTTTGTTACTGCTCAGCACCATTATTGCGTTCCGCTTCAAGCTGTCGAAAGAGAATCATCAGATAGTCAAAAATGAAATTGCACGTTTGAAAAATGGCGGTTCGTTAAGCGATACGGCTCCTGAAACGAAGGCGGTACTGCACACCCTGACCGGCCTGCCGCATGAAAAATTGTGGCCCGAAAAATAACCTACTCTCATCCGAATTCAGTCGTATCGGAAATATAATTTAAATTCATAATGGATGAAAAGAATGAAAAATATCACCTTACTATCGACTGCTATTAGCCTTGCTCTTATGAGTACCTCTGCATCAGCAATGAAAATTACAGATTCCTGGGTTAACTTTCGTGAAGCTTATATGTCCGGGAGCGAACAATTCCAGACGAAAATAGAATACGGAATGAAATTGGATGACGACCTCTATTTCAGCATTCAGAATACTTCCGGGCAAGGTAAGCACTTTGATGAATTTAATAACCGCTATAATGAAATTGAATCCAACTATAAGATCCCACTTGCTTCACGCCTGTTCTTCTGGCCCGGTTTCGTTTTTAACTGGGGTTCTAACGGCAGCGCCTTTGATCCCTACGTCAAACTTGGCGTGCAGGTGACTGATAACTTCATGCTCATTGCAGGCTACCGCTATAACCAGAACAATTATCAGAGCTTCGACTATAACGGCGATTACACCGAAGATTCCAACCAGGAAGTTAACATCTGGGCCGACCTCAATGTCACCGACCGAATCTGGATGGAGTACAACTTTACCTACCATAAACGTGATGAAGATTATCGCTACGGCAATGGTTCGACCGAGAACTACGAGCATACGTTAGCCTTAAGCTACAAAATTGACGACCACTTTACGCCTTATATTGATGTCGCTTATCTGGATAAAGCCAGCGACGGCGATGACGAAAACCGGGTACGTATAGGCGTGTACTATCATTTCTGACGCTCTTATCACCCGGCAGCCTGGCGCTGTCGGGTGAGGTGCACAAATGCCACATCACACGCCCGCAAGAAAACAGAATCGATAAAAAAATCCGCATAAAAATGAAGATTCATCAATAACAGGAGATTCTACGTACGTATTTTTTAGTATTCATTAAGCCCTATTGCATTATTTCTTCCAGAGGCTGAAAAAGCCTTGCACCCGTGCGCCCTTTACGGCATTTTTTTAGTCATGCAAAGGCAACGCGATAGCGCAACGCCACACAACAACACAGCACAACAGGGTTAACGGAGAAGTCTATGTGTTCTATTTTTGGTGTACTGGATATTAAAACTGACGCGGGCGAGCTGCGTAAAAAAGCGCTTGAGCTCTCCCGCCTGATGCGCCACCGTGGCCCGGACTGGTCCGGTATTTACGCATGCGATAAAGCCATTCTTGCGCATGAACGTTTGTCGATTGTTGACGTGAACGCCGGTGCCCAGCCGCTGTATAACGAAAAGAAAACGCACGCTCTGGCGGTCAACGGTGAAATCTACAACCATCAGGCCCTGCGTGCTGAATATGCCGATCGCTATCAGTTCCAGACCGGCTCTGACTGTGAAGTGATCCTCGCGCTGTACCAGGAAAAAGGCCCCGAGTTCCTTGACGATCTGCAGGGCATGTTCGCCTTCGCGCTGTATGACAGCGAGAAAGACGCGTATCTGATTGGCCGTGACCATATCGGTATTATCCCGCTGTACATGGGCCATGATGAATTCGGCAACTTCTATGTCGCCTCAGAAATGAAGGCGCTGACTCCGGTTTGTCGCACCATTCAGGAGTTCCCGGCAGGCAGCTACCTGTGGAGCAAAGACGGCGAAATTCGTCAGTACTATCAGCGCGACTGGTTCGATTACGACGCGGTAAAAGACAACGTCACCGACAAAAATGAGCTTCGTCAGGCGCTGGAAGAATCCGTGAAAAGCCACCTGATGTCCGACGTTCCTTACGGCGTGCTGCTGTCCGGCGGTCTGGACTCTTCGGTTATCTCGGCTATCACCAAAAAATTCGCCGCCCGTCGCGTCGAAGATCAGGAACGCTCTGAAGCCTGGTGGCCGCAGTTGCACTCTTTCGCCGTCGGTCTGGAAGGTTCACCTGACCTGAAAGCCGCGCAGGAAGTGGCTAACCACCTCGGCACCGTGCACCATGAAATTCACTTCACCGTGCAGGAAGGCCTTGATGCCATTCGTGATGTTATCTACCACATCGAAACCTATGATGTGACCACCATCCGCGCCTCCACGCCGATGTACCTGATGTCACGTAAAATCAAAGCGATGGGCATCAAAATGGTGCTGTCTGGTGAAGGTTCTGATGAAGTGTTTGGCGGCTACCTGTACTTCCATAAAGCGCCGAACGCCAAAGAACTGCACGAAGAGACCGTACGTAAGCTGCAGGCGCTGCATATGTATGACTGCGCCCGTGCCAACAAAGCCATGTCCGCCTGGGGCGTGGAAGCACGCGTGCCGTTCCTGGATAAAAAATTCCTCGATGTGGCAATGCGCATCAACCCGCAGGACAAAATGTGCGGCAACGGTAAAATGGAAAAACACGTGCTTCGCGAGTGCTTCGAATCCTATCTGCCGGCAAGCGTGGCGTGGCGCCAGAAAGAGCAGTTCTCTGACGGTGTTGGCTACAGCTGGATTGATACGCTGAAAGAAGTGGCGGCAAAACAGGTGACCGACCAGCAACTGGAAACCGCACACTTCCGTTTCCCGTACAACACGCCGAGCTCAAAAGAAGGCTACCTGTACCGTGAAATCTTTGAAGAGCTGTTCCCGGTGCCGAGCGCTGCGGAATGCGTACCGGGTGGCCCGTCCGTAGCATGTTCCTCTGCGAAAGCCATTGAGTGGGATGAAGCGTTTAAAACCATGGACGATCCGTCTGGCCGTGCGGTAGGCGTGCATCAGTCTGCTTATAAGTAAGCACGATGTTTTAATGGCAGGGCCCCGATGGCGACATCGGGGCCCTGCTTCTTTCTGCTGCCGGCAAACCCACGTTTGCAGTGATAACAATCATTTCTTAAACCGGTGCCAGAACCCACTAGCCAACGCACTGTGAAGGGTCTATTTTACGTTTGGGATAACGGTAAATAGCCAATAATTGCCGAATAATGCGCCAGGCTGTTCGCAACCTAACCAAACAGTCACATTCCGGTGAATTTCATTGAAAAAGGTGTTGACGGTCCAGGGCTCAATACGCATAATGCGCCCCGCAACGCCGATAAGGTAACGCGAAAAAAAGATGGCTACGTAGCTCAGTTGGTTAGAGCACATCACTCATAATGATGG
>NZ_CBDKZX010000026.1:0-47893 GCF_965301105.1 Kluyvera sp. | reverse complement strand
ATCACGTTTTTATTTGGTGTAATAAATCGAAGAGAATAGATGACCATAATCAAAAATATTGAATGATTATTAATTTATTGATTATTAATAAAATATTCACGGTATGAATGCGTTTGGCGTGAATCAACCGAAAGACAGAGCAACGAAGGCACGATTTGCTACTTTTTTTGCCAAAAAGCGTACTCGTAAAGATAATCGATTGCTCTGTATGTTGCGGTATGGATTTGTAATAAAACCTGTGTATTTAGCGGTTGATTAAGATTATATCCTGATTATTGTTTTCGCTGTAAGTTTTTATATTGTCTTTTTGTGGGGCGCTGGCGAAGCGGCTGGCGCTGCCGTTTCGTCAGTTTTTAAGCGCCCATCTTCTTCATATATTTTGAGAAATATTGGCGAGTTTCAGATCTCAGACCATTCGCGCAGCAGGTTGTGGTAGAGATTGAGCAGCGAAAGCGCCTCCTCCGACTCACCGTGCCGACTGTTGAGCGACTGGATATTCCGGTCGAGTTCAAACAGCATCGCGCGGCGTTTATCATCGCGGACCATCGACTGAATCCACATAAATGACGCCACCCGAACACCGTGCGTCACCGGCGTGACGCAATGCAGGCTACTGGAAGGGTAGAGCACCAGGTCGCCCGCCGGGAGTTTGACCGTGTGCTGTCCGTAGGTGTCGTTAATGGTCAGTTCGCCGCCGTCGTAACTTTCCGGGTCAGACAGAAATAAGGTGGCCGACAGGTCGGTACGCATCCAGCCGCTATGGGGATGCTGGCGTACAGCGCCATCCACATGAAAGCCATAGGTCTCCTGCTGCTGATAACGGTTGAAAAGCGGGCTGGAAAGGGTTTTTGGCAGCGCGGCGGCAAAAAACAGCGAGTGACGATTCACCGCTTCCAGCACGCGGGCCTGTAGCGCCATGTAGCGTTCGCTGCGTGTATCAACCTGTTGATTGTTCTTCACCTGGGCACCTTGCGCCCCGACGGTGGCTCGGCCGTCGACCCATTGCGCCTGGTTGAGTTCCGCAACCAGATCGCGTACCTCGTCCGCGCTCAGCACGCCGGGAATTCGATACATCATGGCAGTGTCTCCTGAAAAAAGTGGGGCTTTCGCCCCACACAATCACTTAGAAGTGAACGTTTGCCGTTAACACGAAGGTGCGCGGTTCACCCGGATGATAGCGATAGCCGCTCTTGTTAATAGAGGCAACATAATCGGTATCGAACAGGTTATAAACGTTCAGTTGCAGGTCCAGATTGCGATTGACGCGGTAGCCCAGTTTGGCGTCGGCGACCCAGTAGCTGTCGGTGGAGTCTGGTGTACCCACCGCGCCATCTTTGCCGCGATGCATACTGCCGATATAGCGTGCGCCCGCGCCAATGGACAGGGCGTCGGTCGCTTGGTATTGGCTCCACAATGTAAAGGCATGTTCCGGCGTGTAGGGCAGAGAATCGCTTTGATCCTGCGCTACGTCGGCACCGTTACGCACCGTCGCGCGCTGTTGGGTAAAGCCGCCAATGACCTGCCATTCCGGGGTAATGTTGCCCGCAATAGACAGCTCGTAGCCCTCTACACGTTTGGTACCGTACTGGGAGTAAGTGCCGTCATCGTTCGCTTCGACATCGTTTTCAATGTCGGTGCGGAAAACGGCGGCGGACAGCAGCAGACGCTTATCCAGCACTTCCCATTTGGTCCCCGCTTCGCTGGTTTTCGCCTTCTGCGGTTTGAAGTCGGTACGGTTGGCGCTGCTGCCGGAGCCGCCCGCCGCCAGCGCAAAGTTGCTGCCGCCAGGAGGCTGCTGGGAGATGGCATAGTTGACGTAAACGTTGCCGTTCTGCGTCAAGTGGTATAGCGCGCCGGCCTTCCAGTTCACCAGGTTGCCCGACTTGGCGGCATCCACGGTGGTGACCGGGGTATTTTTGACGACGCCTGCCGGGCAGGCGATGGCGCCGCGCCCGGTGCCGCCGCACAGCGATGCGCTGTCGTACTCAGTATGATAGCTATCTAGGCGAATACCGCCGTTGAGTTCGAAATCGCGGGTAATCTGTAGCGTATCGAAGGCGTAAATCCCAAAGGTATCGGTCTGGCCGTTTGCATTCGCTCCGCTGCGTTGCAGGCTGCCTAACGAAACGCTGCTATCCGGGTGATACAGGTTTACCGGCGGCGCGGTAAACGGATACACGCCGTAGTTGGTTTGCTGCTCGTGGGTAAATTCCACGCCGGTGCTGATATCGTGGCCAACGGCGCCGGTGTAGAACTTCGAGGTCAGGTTGGTCTGGTTAGTGAGGATCTTGTTGCTGACATCTTTGGTATTGATGTTGCGCGTCCAGGTCCAGGTATTAACGTTACTCGGGTCCGGTCGGCCAATATTGCTCGCGCCGCCCATTATCGCCGTCATCATGTAATCTTGCTTGATCTGCGACCAGCGGGTGGTGTTGCGGACAGTGGTGGTGTCGTTAAAATCATGCTCGAAGCGCATCGTCACTGTATCGGTGGTGGAGTCGTCGTAGTCGGAGTGGGTGCCGTAGAAATTGTGGGTATCGACTTTTCCGGAGCTGTTCAACGCCGAAGTTGCTGCGTTGGGCGCGGAGTAGCCCGGCAGCCCCACGGTAGGTACGCCGCCATCCGGAGTATTATTCTGGGTGACGTGCAGATAGTTGAGGTACAGACGATTCTCGGTACCCAGGCCAAACGCGATGGAGGGGGCAATGCCGTAGCGCTCGTTTTTCACGTTATCACGCCCGGCATCATGTGTTTTTTCACCCATCAGGTTTAAACGCACCGCGCTGGTTTCACCGATCGCTTCGTTGAGATCCAGCGTACCGCGTCGATACCATGCGCTACCCACGCTGGCGGAGGCATCAATGCCTGAATCCAGGCGCGGCTGCTTGCTGATCATGTTGATCGATCCCGTTGGCGCGCTGCGACCATAGTCGGATCCCGACGGCCCCTTGATCACCTCGACCTGCTCGGTATTGAACGTATCGCGGGTTACGCTGCCAATATCGCGGATGCCATCGATATAGATGCTATTCGAGGTATCGGCACCACGCATATAGATGGTGTCGCCCGTCGATGAGCTCCCGTTTTCCCCGGCAAAGAAGGCGCCAACGCCCGGCACGTTTTTCAGTGCGTCGGTCAGGTTGGTGGCCCCCTGATCTTTGAGGACCTGCTCGGAAATGACGGTCACGGTACGCGTGGTATCGGCAATCGGGCGACTAAATTTGGGGTCGGCCGACTGGGTTGGGGCATACAGTGAAGGAGCCTGCGCTTCCACAACCAGCGTATCGCCGGTGCTTTTTTCTTTGCCCTCATCGGCCTGGGCGGCAGGTGTCAGGCCGAGACAAAGACCGGTAAAGAAGGTGAGAGAACTAAAGCTGCTGAACGGGATGGTGCGATTTTTTTCCATATCAATGAGCGTCTTATAATTTTTAAAAGCCATTTAAAAATGACAATCGGGCGTGTTTCGTCCCTTTTGCCACTGCAGGTGATTTCTTTTTTATTAAATGATGTTGATAATGATTGTGATAATCATTATCAAATCGGCGTATTTTTTATCACTCATTGGCTTAAAAATAAATACACTGGTTTACAGTTTCTTCATTTTTTATACATAAAGATTACGTTTCTGAGGGAGATTACCGCTCACTCATACAGCGTTGCCGAACCAAAAAGCTTGTTTTTCCCACCGGCAACGTCGACCACAAAGGCTATCGCGCCGGCTTTGTGCGCTTTGCTGGCAAGCTGCTGCTGAAGATCGTCAAGGTTGCTGGCGCCGCTGACCGTCACGGTACCGACCGGGCGAAACGGCACGCCAGGAGGCGGTGTGGGCTGGGCGCAGGCGGTTGTTGTAGCGAGTAGCAGAGCGAGAGAAAAGCGATGAAAGGTGTTCATGGTATCCCCTCCTGATGGCAACAGGGAATACCTTAATTGTAGGTCGTTGATGGAAAAAAACTGCCACCGGGGTGGCTGTTTTTCATCAGGAGCGGCGGGCGTCCGGGCGAATTAAATCAAAACGATGACTCTCGTCAATGGTGTAGTAGGCAGAAGGCCCGCCTGCGCGCAGCACCGGCTGGGCTCGCGCGGTCTGGTAGATGCCGTTTTCCAGCAGCGACTCATCAATATGAATGCCAACCACCTCGCCAAGCACCAGCCAGGTATCCACCGGGGTGCCGTCGGCACCGGTGAGTTGAATACATTGCGACAGCCGACACTCAAAGTTCACCGGGCTTTCCGCGACGCGTGGCGCGTTGACGATCTGGGCTGGAGCAGCGGTGAGCCCGGCGCGGGTAAACTCATCATCACCGTGGGGCAGGGTGGCAGAGGTTTCATTCATAGCCACCGCCAGGCTGCGGGTCGTCAGGTTCCAGACAAATTCTTTGGTCTCGACGATATTCTGCACGCTATCTTTCCAGCCGCTGCTGGCAAAACCGATGATCGGCGGGTGATAGTTAAAGCAGTTAAAGAAGCTGTAGGGGGCCAGGTTATGTCGCCCTTCGGCATCGACAGATGAAATCCAGCCAATCGGTCGCGGCCCTACGATGGCGTTAAGCGGGTCGTGTGGTAGCCCATGGCCCTGGGAAGGTTGATAAAAATACATAGCGCACCTGTTATCAATAAGCAGTTATTCAGACTCCCTTATTTACCGCATCGTCGTCAACGGGTATCTTACGCCGCATTACGACAGGAGAAAGTCATGAGTACCCAAAAACCGGGGTTGCACCCGCGTAACCGTCATCACAGCCGCTACGACCTGGACGCGCTGCGTCAGGCCTGCCCCGCGCTGAGCGATTTTATTACCCTCAACCCGGTTGGCGAGCAAACCATTAATTTTGCCGATCCGCTGGCGGTGAAGACCCTGAACAAAGCCTTGCTGGCGCATTTTTATGCGGTAAAAGAGTGGGACATTCCGGAAGGTTTCCTCTGCCCACCCGTTCCAGGCCGTGCGGACTATATCCATCATCTGAGCGACCTGTTAAGCGATGAAAACGGCAACGTGGTGAAGGGGGCAAATATTCTGGATATCGGCGTTGGCGCAAACTGTATTTATCCGCTGATTGGCGCGCATGAATATGGCTGGCGCTTTACCGGCAGCGAAACGCACCCGCAGGCGTTTGCCAGCGCGCAGGCCATTCTCAGCGCTAACCCCTCGCTGAACCGGATGATCCGTCTGCGCCGCCAGAAAGACACGTCAGCGATGTTCAACGGCGTGATCCATAAAAACGAACAATACGATGCCACGCTGTGCAACCCGCCGTTCCATGATTCTGCCGCCGCGGCTCGCGCTGGCAGTGAGCGCAAACGCCGTAATCTGGGACAGGATCGCGATGATGCGCTGAACTTTGGCGGCCAGCAGCAGGAACTGTGGTGTGAAGGCGGGGAAGTGGCCTTTATTAAACAGATGATCGCCGAGAGCAAAGGCTTTGCCCGTCAGGTAATGTGGTTTACGTCGCTGGTGTCAAAAGGGGAAAATCTGCCGCCGCTGTATCGCGCGTTAACCGAGGTGGGGGCCGTTAAAGTGGTGAAAAAAGAGATGGCTCAGGGGCAGAAGCAGAGCCGCTTTATCGCCTGGTCGTTTATGGATGATGAGCAGCGTCGTCGTTTCCTGGCGCGCAAACGCTAAGAGAAAACGCCGTTTACCCCGAGGGATAAACGGCGTACTTATCAGGAGACGTGCTGCAGGAACTCTTGCAGACGCTGGCTTGGTGGGTTCTTCACCAGCTCCTGCGGATTGCCATCTTCGGCAATCCGGCCTTTATCAATAAAGATCAGGCGAGACGCGACTTTCTCAGCAAAGCCGATTTCGTGGGTGACAATCACCATCGTCATCCCTTCTTCCGCCAGATCCTGCATCACTTTCAGCACTTCGTGGCGCAATTCCGGGTCCAGCGCCGAGGTTGGTTCATCGAACAGCATCATTTTCGGCTTTACCGCCAGCGCTCGGGCAATCGCCACGCGCTGCTGCTGTCCGCCGGAAAGCTCGGAAGGGTAGTGGTGCGCGCGTTCCGCCAGGCCCACTTTGGCCAGCAGATCTTTGGCCAGCTTTTCCGCCGCCTCTTTTTTCAGACCGCGGACGCGGATCGGCCCGAACATCACGTTTTCCAGCGCCGTCAGGTGTGGGAACAGATAGAACTGCTGGAACACCATACCGGCTTCCTGACGGATCAGGCGCTCGTCAACATTCGGGTCGTTTACCTTGAGACCATCGACAATCAGGTCGCCGCTGGTTATCTCTTCGAGTTTATTAATGCAGCGCAGCAGCGTCGATTTACCCGAGCCGGAAGGCCCGATTATCACGACCACTTCGCCCTGTTTGACCTTCAGGTCGATATTGTGCAGCACCTGGGTTTGACCAAAGTGCTTGGAGACGTTTTTAAATTCAATCACAGGATTTTCATCCTTCTTTCAAGAATGCGGAGCACGATATTCAGTACCTGGGTGATGATCAGGTAGATAACGCCAACGGCGGTCCAGATTTCCAGCGCGCGGAAGTTTCCGGCGATAATTTCCTGACCGCTGCGGGTCAGCTCAGCGGCACCGATAACAATAAACAGAGAGGTGTCTTTGATACTGATGATCAACTGGTTACCCAGCGCAGGCAGCATACGGCGAACGGCCAGCGGCATAATCACATGGCGAATGGTTTCGCGGCGCGACAGGCCGAGTGCCAGACCCGCTTCGCTAAAGCCTTTGTGGATGGACAACACTGAGCCACGAGTGATTTCTGCAATATAAGCACCGGAGTTGATCATGATGGTGACAACTGCCGCAGTGAAGGTATCGATACGAATGTCCGGGAAAGCCATTGGCAGCGCGAAGTAGATGTACATGACCTGTACAACGATAGGCGTACCGCGGATCACTTCAATAAATACGAGGGCGATATGGTTTGCAATCCAGCCACCGTAAGTACGGGCTAAGCCAGCCACCAGACCGATAATGATGCCGCCCGCGAGGCCGAGGATCGAAATCCACAGAGTCATTTTGGCGCCGTCCAGAAGAATAGGAATGGCAGGCCAGATGACGCTCCAGTCAAACTGCATGATGATAATCCTGTTACCGTGGTTCAAAAATAGCAGGGGCGAAAGGCCGCCCCTGAGTTTGCATCAGATTTTGGAATAATTATTTAGGTTCGGTACCGAACCATTTTTTGTAAATTTCGTTATAAGTGCCGTTTTCACGCAGCGTTTTCAGCGCGCCATTCACTTTTTCACGCAGCTCGTCGTTGCCTTTCGAGAACGCAATACCGTACTGCTGAGCTTCCAGCGATTCGCCTACCGCTTTGAACTGACCGTTACCGGCAGTCTTGATAAAGTAGAGAATATTCGGGGTATCGTGCAGCACCGCGTCGGCGCGGTTGGTGCCCAATTCCATGTACGCATTATCGATGTTCGGGAACTGGCGCAGGTCTTTGGTTTTGATATTCGCTTTTGCATAATCAACGGAGCCTGTTCCGCTCTTCACCGCCACCACTTTGCCATCCAGATCTTTCACGCTCTTGATGTCATTGTTGTTGGTTTTCACCATCACCAGCAGGCCGCTTTTATAGTAGCCGTCGGAGAAGTCGACCGCTTTTTTACGCTCGTCGGTAATGGTAATGCCAGCCAGCGCCAGATCGACGTTTTTGGTCTGCAGTGCCGGGATAATGCCGCTGAAGTCCATCGGCTTCAGGGTGTAATCCAGCTTCAGCTCTTTCGCAATTGCTGCCCACAGGTCGATGTCAAAGCCGACATACTGATTACCCTGCTTGAACTCGAACGGGACGAACGCGGTATCCGTTGCCACAACCAGCTGTTTCTCGGCAGCCTGAGAAGAGACCGCAAACGCCAGGGTGAGTGCAGCCAGTGAAACTTTAAACATTGACTTCATAGCATTTCCTTTTATATCCACGGGGCGATCCCCTGCGATAACAAACGGCTTATGAAAAAAACGTGCCAACTTTACAATCGGTTGTTTCTTAACAAATAATGCGTTTTTCATTGCACAAAAGCGGAAAAATAACGACCGCTTTGCACCAAATAAGGGCACCAAAGTGGTGCGCGAAAATCGTGTTGTTAAGTATGGCGTTTTTTAGCGCAAACGCAGAGGAGAAAACAATCTTTTATTAACGATTGTGTGAGGTGATTATTACAAATGATTTACTTTGGCGGGGTTTCTGTCCGATTGGGTGCACTTTTCTGGTGCAAATCCCTCCGGTGGAGGGACCGGAGGGAGATAAGATTTTCCTATGTGTTATTCGATGTTTGCCTCGATGAACCACAGGAATTTATCCAGGTCACGGGAAGCGGCGGTGAAGATATCGGCGGTATCTTCATCTTTGGCTTCACCGATCGCTTTACGTACGTCGTTAGCAACAATCGCATAACGCTCAGCCAGCGCTTTCAGGTGATCCTGCACGCTAGTGATATCCAGCGGATAGCTTTTCAGCGGCGTCTGGGCGTTGATGACCTGAGTGGTCCCTAGCGCAATCCCGCCGAGCTGAACGGCGCGCTCAGCCATGGTATCCAGATGGTCGGTGAGCGCCGTGCGGAAGCCATCAAGCATTTCATGCACCGCGATAAAGTTCGCACCGCGCATGTTCCAGTGCGCCTGCTTTGTAATCAGCGACAGATCGATAAACTGAAGAACCTGACGGTTGAGTAACGCAACGGTGGCCTGTTTTTCGCTTTCCGGAACGTCGTTACGCGTATAGAGAAGTTGGGCGTTTTTCGTTTTAACCAGTTTTGCAGTACTCATAATCATATATCCTCTTGATCCGATACACTTATAAAAGCATGTGTATCTGCGTCCTCATGAATTAACGAAAACAAGTATAGCACCGTGAGCGGGACGGTATTTTCTGATTCTACCTATAGGTTTGATAGAGAGCGTAATTTTGTTTTTTAAATTCAATTAAAACAGGTGGTTACTGGTGTTTTGGGATGGTGGGTATTTTTATTAAATTATTTTTATTGATGTAAAATAAGAATTTATGCAGTTTGTTTTCGATATTATGCATAGTGGCGTGCACTATGCATAAATAAGAAAAATCAACCAACGTCGACTTGTTTTATTTTACTTTCCTGACGCATTGTGAGCGTTGAACCCATTGACGCCATAATAATGGCCCCCAGCGCCATAGACTGGCTAAAGGTCAGCGTCTCACCGAGGAAAACCATGCCGGACATGGCTGCCAGAGCAGGCTCCATACTCATTAATGTTCCAAAGGTACGTGTAGGTAAACGCGTCAGAGCAATCATCTCCAACGAGTAGGGCAGTGCGGTAGAGAGCACGGCAATGGCTAAGCCCAGCGGCAACAGCGACCAGTGCAACAGGGTATCGGCGGCCTGCATGGCGCCCAGTGGCACAAAAACGACCGCGGCAATCAAGGACCCCATCGCCACCGTAGCCGGGCCATGGTCTTCACCGGCACGACGGCCGCTCAGTATATAGACCGCCCAACCCGCGCCAGCACCGAGCGCCAGCAGCGCGCCGGTGAGATCGACATGCGCAACATCCTGCCCCAGTGGCAGCAGGAACCACAGACCCATCACCGCCAGAACCACCCAGATAAAGTCTACCGGGCGGCGTGAAGAGAACAGCGCCACCGCCAGCGGCCCGGTGAACTCCAGTGCCACTGCAATACCCAACGGAATACGCTGTAGTGACAGGTAAAAGAGATAGTTCATCGCGCCCAGTGACAGACCATAGAACAGCAACGGTAGACGCTGCTCTTTAGAAAAACGCAGTCGCCAGGGCTTAAACACCACCACCAGAATCAGCGTGCCGAGCGCCAGGCGCAGCGCAGTAACGCCTGGCGCGCCAATCAATGGGAACAACGACTTAGCCAACGATGCGCCACTCTGGATGGAGATCATAGAGATCAAGAGGACGAGGATGGGTAACCATGAGGGTAGCTTGCGGGGCGTGGTGGACATCTTTTTCCTGTCAATATTTGTCAAAAGAGGTAAAAGCGGCAGTGTAATGGAAATAGTCGCCCACGGTTGAGGAATTGTTGAAAAAAAATCGTCCCGGAACGAGTAGAATTTGCTGAGTCGATGAAAATTTCGTCTGTCAAATTAGGAATTATCTGGAAAATTAAACGTTAATTTTACCGTAATGAACATAAGATTTAACGTAGAAAATCGTTTAATATGAATGGCATAGGTCTTGGTGGAAAAGTTTTGTTACATCAAAGATGACCTTAGACATCATCAGTTCCAAAGAGTTTCTTAACAAATTTTGATATATTTAAAACTTACGGACTTATTAGAAGCACATTTGAGGTGGTTATGAAAAAAATTGCATGTCTTTCAGCACTGGCCGCTGTTCTGGCTATTTCCGCAGGTACTGCCGTAGCTGCAACCTCCACTGTTACCGGTGGTTACGCACAGAGTGATATGCAGGGCGTCGCTAACAAAGCTGGCGGCTTCAACCTGAAATATCGCTACGAAGCAGACAACAGCCCGCTGGGTGTGATCAGCTCATTCACCTACACGTCTAAGAGCGACACTCAGAACGATGTCTACACCAAAGGTCAGTACTACGGCATCACTGCGGGTCCTGCTTACCGCATCAACGACTGGGCAAGCATCTACGGTGTAGTCGGTGTTGGTTACGGTAAAGCACAGGGCAACCAGTTCCCGAACAATGACAGCACCAGCGACTACGGTTTCTCCTACGGTGCCGGTCTGCAGTTCAACCCGATCGAAAACGTAGCACTGGACGTATCTTACGAACAGTCTCGTATTCGTAGCGTTGACGTAGGTACCTGGATCGTAGGTGCAGGTTACCGCTTCTAATCACTTCGGTGATACAAAAAAGGGGTCTTTATGGCCCCTTTTTTAATGCCCTTTGTAAACCTATTTCCCGCCAGATTCAACCGCCCGCCGCAATACCGCTAACCAGCGCCTTCCGAAATGCTCCCGAATATCTCCTGCTGCCCAGGTAAGTGGCGACGGTGAATTTACCGTGTCCGGAACTATGGCAAGCAGCAAGTATAGTCATCCAACGCCGGGGCGATTCGCTATCCGTTTACCGGCGTGAAAGGCAAACGGATAGCGACGGAGGAGGGGCGAAATTAGCTTTTGGGATCAAATAGATCGGTCTTCAGCGTATCGTAATCCACTTTTTGTAACTGGAAGTTGGTGATGTAGACCTTGCCGGCTTTTTGCGAGGAGATAAAGCGATACTTCGGCGTAATCTCTTTGGTTTGGATCCCGGTCCACTGCGAGAAGAAGCTCAGGAAATCGTTGGCGGAACGACGTGCCTTGATAATCTTGTGCGCTTTGTCATCGCTGGACAGCACCATAAACGGTACCTGGAAATTCTGCTGATATTTATCATCGTGCGCCAGATACTGTACCGCTTTGCCGCGCTCTTTAAACGCCAGCCCGTGATCGGAGAAGTAAACCAGCGAGAAGCTGTCGGTGTTACGTCGTAGCTGATCGTAAAGCTGGTTTAGCAGGCTGTCGGTTTGGGTCATGGTATACAGATAGCATGACGTTTCCTTTGACTGCACGAACTGCGCATACTTGCCCTGGGTGCGGTCACAGGCCTGCGGATGCGAGCCCATAATATGCAGCACAATCAGCTGAGGCTGGCTACGCGTCGTCGACAGTACCTGAGCGGTCATTTTCAGCAGATCTTCATCGCGGGTATTTTTATCCGCTTCGAAGTCGCCGCTTTTCAGGAAGTGTGCTTCATCGGCGCGTTTGGCGATGCTGGCGATAGCCGTGTCGTACTCGCCAATCTGCCCCTGGTTGGAGAACCACCAGGTCTGGAAACCGGCGCGGTTGGCGAGAGTTACGAAGTTATCCTGATACAGCGGTTTGCCATCCACGACACGGTTCAACGTCAGCCCCAGCGATTTCTGCGTAGAGCCGCTGGCGGCAATATAATTAGTAAACAGATAGCCATTGACCGAGCTGGCGAACGGCGTGTTATCCCAGTGACCGCCGAATGCGCCCAGCGCGTCGCGTCGCGCGCTTTCACCGATCACCACCACGTAAGTATGGTATTTCGGCTTCACGGCCACCACGTTCCAGGTGTCTTTCAGCCCGGAAAGCTGCGCCATGCGCTGCTGTTCGTCAATCACCTCGTTATTATTAACGATGATGTCTTTCACGAAGCGGAAGGCCGGGTAGCCGCTATCTTTCAGCTTAAACCCCCAGCCATCAATCTTGTTTTGAATCGGCTGAACGAAGAACACGCCGATGCTGAATAGCAGACACAGCGTCTCTATCACGCCCCAGCGTTTTTTATCTGTGGCTTTACGGCGAACGGCAATCACGCCGAGCACGAAAATAAACAGGCCCACGAGGTAGCTATACCACGGGAAAATAGTGAAGATTTCCGTCGACTCTTCCACATTCGTGGAGTGTAGCGCCAGCAGCGTGTTGAAATTCGGCGCGCCATAGGCCTGACTGAAGGGGAAATAGAGCGCGGCCACGAGCGAATAAACCCCCAGCACCACCTTCTGCACTTTAGGCAGCGTGCGCCACAGCAGATGTAGCACGCAGGTAAATGCCACCGCGTACAGCAGGCTAAACGGGTAGCCCAGCGCCAGGTTTATCAGGATCGACTGTAAAAAATAAAGTCCCGTCCACGGGCTAACGGCCAGCCCACGTGCAGCAAGGGTTTCTTTCAGGGTTAGATTCATAGATTACAACTATCAAAACGCCATGTGCGTCCCCTGGCGTCAAGGGGTCTTTATTGGCCAGACGATGCGTGAAGAGGGGGATGCAAAGTACAGGGCTGCAAGAAGATAAAGCGAGCTTATTATTGGGTCAACTACTGATAACGAATTGTTTTGGGAGGGCGCTTACAAAACCAGAAAATAAACGCGGTTTTTGGGCGCAAACGGGTAGGTTGCCAGCACATGATGACAGCATGATGAAGCGGCGTCGCGACGCCGCTTAGCGGGACGGAGTGTCCTGTTTGGATTTGTTGTTGAACAGGTCGCACAGCATACCGATCAACATCAAGCGTACTTTAAAAGGAGAGTGGCTAAACACGCTGATACACCTCTTGAATTCGTTCATGGTTCCTCCTGCCTTCTGGCCCGTCAATCCGTGATGAGCGTTCGCATTACATACAGATATAGCACAGGCTATATTTTATAGCTATGGCTAAAACGTTAAATTTTTGTGCTTGGGTCACAATCCATTACAATGAGCGGACTTGATATGACGCGTTCAGGCGTCGCACAGATGAGGAAGCTTTATGGGCCGTCGCGCAGGTACGCCAATCACAAAAAAAGTGACGCAACTGGTTAACGTTGAAGAGCACGTGGAAGGGTTTCGCCAGGTGCGTGAAGCGCATCGCCGCGAGCTGATTGACGACTACGTTGAGCTGATTTCCGATTTAATTCGTGAAGTGGGTGAGGCGCGTCAGGTCGATATGGCAGCGCGTCTGGGCGTTTCTCAGCCAACGGTGGCGAAAATGCTGAAGCGTCTGGCTGGCGTTGGGCTGATCGAACAGATCCCCTGGCGCGGCGTATTTTTGACGCCGGAAGGGGAAAAGCTGGCTCAGGAGAGCCGTGAACGCCATCAGGTGGTCGAAAACTTTCTATTGGTACTTGGCGTCAGCGCGGATACCGCCCGTCGTGACGCTGAAGGTATTGAGCACCATGTTAGCGAAGAGACGCTGGACATGTTCCGTCAGTTTACCCTGAAGCACGGGCAATTCGTGGAATGAACCTTCCTTTTATACGCTCGCTGGCGCACGACCGTTTTCTGCATTTGCTCATTCTCGTCGGCATCCTGCTGAGCTTTTTTGTTCCTTTCGCCCCCGCAAGTTGGCCTGCGGCGATTGACTGGCACACCATCATTACCCTAAGCGGGCTAATGCTGCTAACCAAAGGGGTTGAGCAGAGCGGCTATTTTGATGTTCTGGGGCGAAAAATGGCGCGCCGTTTTGTCACCGAGCGTCAGCTGGCCCTCTTTATGGTGCTGGCGGCGGCGTTGCTTTCGACCTTTTTGACCAATGATGTGGCGCTGTTTATCGTCGTGCCGCTCACCCTGACGTTGAAAAAGTGGTGCGCACTACCAATTAATCGACTGATTATCTTCGAGGCGCTGGCGGTTAACGCCGGTTCGCTGCTTACGCCGATCGGTAACCCGCAAAACATTCTGCTGTGGGGGCGTTCGGGGCTGTCTTTCCCTGCGTTTACTCTGCAGATGTTGCCGCTGGCGCTGGCGATGATGGCCACCCTGCTGGTGCTGTGCTGGTGCTGCTTCCCGGCGAAAAAGTTGGTGTTTCAAAGCAGCGATCGCACACCTGAATGGCAGCCGCTGCTGGTGTGGAGTTGCCTGGCGTTTTATCTGATTTTCCTGACCGCGCTGGAGATGAAGCAAGAGTTGTGGGGGCTGGCAATTGTCGCAGCGGGCTTCCTGCTGCTTGCGCGTCGCGTGGTGCTCAGCGTCGATTGGGCGCTGCTGCTGGTCTTTATGGCGATGTTTATCGACGTGCATTTGTTGACTCAACTGCCGGTGTTGCAACACGCTCTCGGCGGCGTCAGTACGCTGTCCGGCGTGCCGCTGTGGTTAACGGCCATTGGCCTGTCGCAGGTGATTAGCAACGTGCCGTCAACCATCCTGCTGATTAACTATGTCCCGCCGTCGATGCTGCTGGCGTGGGCGGTGAACGTCGGCGGATTTGGCTTGCTGCCGGGGTCGTTGGCCAACCTGATTGCCCTGCGTATGGCCGCAGACCGACGTATCTGGTGGCGTTTCCATCTCTATTCGATCCCAATGCTGCTGTGGGCGGCGGCGGCGGGGTATGGGCTCTTCCTGCTCGTCAACCGCGTGTAGGCCTGATAAGCGCAGCGCCATGTACCATCGCCGGATGGCGGCGCTGCCTTATCCGGCCTACATCACCCCCTCCTCTGTGCCCACACTCTCACTCATCTCACAAAAAACGATCTTCAGGGTTGCGCACTTTTTCGACTTTGAGGTATATGACTAGTCATGAAATTTAAATGACTAGTCATATAGGAGTCGAATCATGAAACCATCACTGCCCGCCAACTTCCTGTGGGGGAATTCCGTCTCCAGCATGCAGACCGAAGGTGCCTGGAATGAAGGCGGCAAAGGGATGTCGGTATACGATATCCGCGAGCCAAAAGAGTTTGCTTCCGACTGGAAGGTCGCGACTGACTCCTACCATCGCTACGAAGAAGATTTTGATCTGATGAAAGATCTGGGGATGAACTGCTACCGTTTCCAGATCGCCTGGAGCCGCGTGTGCCCAACCGGTGATGGCGAGTTTAACGAAGAGGGCATCGCCTTCTACGATCGCTTTATCGATGCCCTGATTGCACGCGGCATTGAGCCTATGATCTGCCTGTACCACTTTGATATGCCGCTGGCGCTGGCGGAAAAATACAACGGCTTTACCGACCGCCGCGTGATGGAAGCCTTTATCCGCTACGGTAAAAAAGTGATCGACTGCTTCGGCGACAAGGTGACATGGTGGCTGACCTTTAACGAGCAGAACCTCTACCATATGCCGGAAACGTTCCTGATTTCCGGCTATATGCGCGGTGAGAAAACCCTACGTGAGCTGTATGAAATTCAGCATCACGTGATGATGGCGCACGCGCATCTGACGAATTATCTGCATGAAACCAAACCGGGTAAATTGATGGGGGGCATGCTGGCGCACGCCCAGGTCTATCCGGCTACCTGCAAGCCGCGCGATGTGTTCTGTGCGCAGCAACTGGACGAATTCTTCAATCAGAATTTGCTGCGCGTCTTTGCGGGTGAGGGCTACAGCCCGGAAGTGATGCACTTCGTTAAGCAGTCCGGCTTTGACGATATTTATCGCGAGGAAGACCTGGCGGTGCTGGCGACGATGAAGAACGACTATATGGCCTTCAGCTACTACGCCAGCCGTACCCTCGACAGTGATCCTATCCCGGAAGGTACGCCGGTGAACAACTATATGCTGTTCGGCGATAAACCAAACCCGCACCTGAAGGCCACCGAATGGAACTGGCAGATAGACCCGCTCGGTTTTCGCAGTATCATTACCCGCTATTACAATGACTGGCGTCTGCCGGTGTTCCCGATTGAGAACGGTATTGGGGTGATAGAACACTGGGATGGAGAAAATCCGATCGCCGACGATTACCGTATCGCCTATCATCGCGACCATATTAACGCCATGAAAGAGGCGATTTTTGAAGATGGCGCGCAGGTCATTGGTTATCTGGGCTGGGGGCTCATTGATATTCTCAGCTCGCAGGGCGACATGCGTAAGCGTTATGGCGTGGTCTACGTCAACCGTGAAAACCACGATTTAAAAGACCTCAAACGTGTGCCGAAGAAAAGCTATGACTGGCTGAAACGGGCCATTCATAGCAATGGCGAAGAGATGTAACAACAGGAGCGGGTGATGGCAGCGAAGTACATCGCGATAGCGCGGGAAATTAAAAAACGGATTATCAGTGGGCAGTATCCCGCCGCTGAGCCATTGCCCGACCAGTTTGCGCTGGCCGCCGAATTTGGTACCAGCCGGATGACCATTCAGCAGGCGATGCGCCAGCTGATTGTTGAAGGGCTGGTTTATACCCGCCAGGGGCAGGGGACATTTATTCGCAAGAACTTCCTCCAGCTCTCACAGTGGGACATTCACGGCAGCGACTACGCCGGGGCGACGGAAACCTGGGGACATCTGGGCAAGGTGGAAAGCCAGGTGATTCGCTTTGAGCTCCGTTTTCCCAGCGAGAAAGAGCAGGCATCGCTGCTGATTGACGCCGATTCACCGGTGTACGATTTTGTGCGCCTGCGTCTGCTTAACGGCGAGCCGCTGTCGCTGGATATTACGGTCATGCCGGTGTCGCTGGTGCCGGGGTTGAGTAAATCACATCTCGAAAACTCGGTCTTTCGCTACGTGCAGGACAATCTTGGTCTGAAGATGATGGGGTCTTATCGCGTGGTGCGCGCGCTGAAGCCCAGCGAGCTGGATCAGCAGCATTTGAACTGTGACGCGAGTGACCCGATTCTGGAAGTGGAGCAGGTGATTTATCTGGATGACGGCACGCCGCTGGAGTATGCGCACTGCCACTATCGCTACGATCACGGGGGGATTGTGATCGTCAATAACGGATAAAAAAAGGGCGGGTGATTAACCCGCCCTTTTTGATCGTCTGGTTGACTTAGTTCAGACGAACCGGCATACCGGAACGGTTTTTCACCGCCTGGTCAACGATGCTCTGGTCAACGTCGGACTGGCTGGTCACCGCCTGTACTGCTTTGGTCAGGACAACCGGAACAGTTTCACCGCCTTCGAACTGCGCTTCAGTGGTAGACAGCGGGTTGTGCACTTCAATGAAGCGGCTGCCGTCTGGCTCCGTGGTCGCTTTGACCGGTTCATCGATAAACTGTACGCGGGTGCCGACCGGCACGTTCTCGAACAGGAATTTGATGTCTTCGTTACGCAGACGCACGCAACCGTGGCTCACGCGCAGGCCGATACCGAAGTTGGCATTGGTGCCGTGAATGGCATACAGACGACCAATATACAGAGCGTACAGACCCATCGGGTTGTCCGGGCCAGCCGGAACCACTGCCGGCAGCGGGTTGCCTGCTGCGGCATATTCAGCGTGCATTTTCGCCGTCGGCGTCCAGGTCGGGCCGGCTTTCTTACGTTCTACCTTGGTGGTCCAGTTGATTGGGGTATCTTTACCCAGCTGACCGATACCGATTGGCAGCACGATCACCGTGTTGGTGCCTTTCGGGTAGTAGTACAGACGCATTTCCGCGCTGTTGATGATAATACCTTCATGTACGGTGTCCGGCAGGATCAGCTGCTGAGGAATATTCAGCACGCTGCCGCCTTTCGGCAGGTAGGTGTCGACGCCTGGGTTAGCCTCCAGGAGGTTGGAAAGCCCCATCTGGTACTGGGCGGCGAAGTATTCCAGCGGCTGTTTGTTATCGTCAGGAATCGTGATGACCTGATTCTGTCCGATAATACGGCTGCCGTCGGTCGGCAGCGGATACGTCACCGCAGAGGCCGAATTGCAGAAACCTACGACAGCGAGCGCCGCAGCGAAAAGCGTTGTTAATTTCATGTTCATGTTGTGCGAGGTATCAGTGCCATTACGGCGGTTGTTTGAGAATTCAGACTGTTGGTTGCAGCGCATTATATGTGCATTCGATGCGACTGGGAATTCGGATGTGTACGAAATCACATTTTTTTCACTTGCGTTACAGTTTAGCCGTTGGCGAAGGCGGGCGCTTTTTATTCGCAAGTGTGGCATAATAGGGAGTTTGTCACATTCTTCAGGATACTCCCGTGTTAGTTACCAGCAACGTCACCATGCAGTTTGGCAGTAAGCCGCTGTTCGAAAATATCTCCGTCAAATTTGGCGGCGGCAACCGTTACGGCCTGATTGGCGCCAACGGGAGCGGTAAATCCACCTTTATGAAAATCCTCGGCGGCGACTTAGAGCCAACGCTGGGCAACGTGTCTCTCGATCCCAATGAGCGTATCGGTAAGCTGCGTCAGGATCAGTTCGCCTTTGAAGAGTTCACCGTACTTGATACGGTGATCATGGGCCACAGCGAGCTGTGGGAAGTGAAGCAAGAGCGCGACCGTATCTATAGTCTGGCTGAAATGAGCGAAGAAGACGGCTATAAAGTGGCCGATCTCGAAGTGCTCTACGGCGAAATGGACGGCTACTCCGCTGAAGCGCGCGCCGGTGAACTGCTGCTGGGTGTCGGCATTCCGCTGGATCAGCACTACGGCCCGATGAGCGAAGTTGCGCCGGGCTGGAAACTGCGTGTGCTGTTGGCGCAGGCGCTGTTCTCTAACCCGGACATCCTGCTGCTCGATGAACCGACGAACAACCTGGACATCGACACCATTCGCTGGCTGGAGCAGACGCTGAACGAACGCGACAGCACCATGATCATCATCTCGCACGACCGTCACTTCCTGAACATGGTTTGTACCCACATGGCGGATCTCGACTATGGCGAACTGCGCGTCTACGCCGGTAACTACGACGAATACATGACAGCAGCTACCCAGGCTCGTGAACGTCTGCTGGCCGATAACGCCAAGAAGAAAGCGCAAATTGCCGACCTGCAATCCTTCGTCAGCCGCTTTAGCGCCAACGCTTCTAAATCACGCCAGGCGACTTCCCGCGCCCGTCAGATTGACAAGATCAAGCTCGACGAAGTGAAGGCATCCAGCCGTCAGAACCCGTTCATCCGCTTCGAGCAGGATAAGAAACTGTTCCGTAATGCGCTGGAAGTGGAAGCGCTGGCCAAAGGTTTTGAAAACGGCCCGCTGTTTAAAAACTTCAACCTGATGATGGAAGTTGGCGAGAAGATTGCCATCATCGGCGCCAACGGCGTGGGTAAATCCACCATGCTGAAAACCCTGGTCGGTGAACTGACGCCGGATAACGGCACCGTGAAATGGTCCGAAAATGCCAGCATCGGTTACTACGCGCAGGATCACGCCGAAGATTTCGATAACGACCTGAGCGTGTTCGACTGGATGAGCCAGTGGAAGCAGGAAGGCGATGACGAGCAGGTAGTGCGCGGTTTCCTTGGTCGTCTGCTGTTCAGCCAGGACGATATCAAGAAGCCGGCGAAGGTACTTTCCGGTGGTGAGAAGGGCCGTATGCTGTTTGGTAAGCTGATGATGCAGAAACCGAACATTCTGGTGATGGATGAACCTACCAACCACCTGGATATGGAATCGATCGAATCACTGAACATGGCGCTGGAAATGTATCAGGGTACCCTGATCTTCGTTTCTCACGACCGTGAGTTCGTGAGCTCGCTGGCGACTCGCGTGATTGAGATTACGCCGGAACGCGTGGTGGACTTCAGCGGTAACTACGAAGATTACCTGCGTAGCAAAGGGGTGGAGTAATTTCCCTCAGCCTGGCCCTCTCCCAAAGGGAGAGGGAACCGTCAGGTGCAAATTAAAACACCTTGCTCCTGCAAGCCGCACAATGCGGTTTGCTCCCTCTCCCCAGTGGGGAGAGGGTCGGGGTGAGGGGTTATCCTCGTACCCACTCGCTTTTCTCTTCGCCGTTAATCAACAGCTGACGTTTTTCTCCTTCTGGCAGCGTCACTTTTAACGCTTCCCATGCCGGGCGATAATCGCCGCGTGCGTTCACCTTCAGGTCAATCGTCCTGGCGGTGCAGACCATCTCCCACTCCAGCCACAGCGCGTTACCTTCTTTGTAGCCCCACGACTCGCCGTCATCCTCAAACAGCAGGCCCGAAGAGCGGCCGATTCCTTTAACCGGGAACAGCTTCAGCTCACGCAAGGTATCTTCTTCTGCTTTCACGTAGGTAATACGTTCGCTCAGCGGTAGGCCTGCGCCCGCGCGGACCAGCAGCGGCAGTTTCTCCAGCGGCGCATCGACGACAATCGACTGTCCGCCGCTGTACCACGCGCCGGTGTAGAAATCGTACCAGCCGGTTTCGTTGTCCGGCAGCCAGACGCGGCGTTCGCGCTCGCCGGCTTCCACCACGCTGGCGACCAGAATATCGCGGCCCAGCAGGAAGTCATCGCACTCTTCAAACGTCTGCGCATCGTGTTCGTGATCAAGGAAAGTCGGACGCAGCATCGGCTCGTCGTCGGCATGCGCCTGCCATAGCAGCGTGTAGAGATACGGCAGCAGACGGTAGCGCAGCTCAATCGCGCTGCGAATCGCCGGGGTCACGCCAGGATACATCCAGGGTTCGTTCACCGTGTGGTCGTCGTTCCATGAGTGGATGGTAAAGCGCGGATGCATTACACCGTTCTGTACCCAGCGGACAAACAGCTCCGGGTCCGGTTTGTCGCCGGAGAAGCCGCCGACATCATGGCCCAGGTTGTACAGACCGGACAGGCTCATCCCCAGCCCCATGCGGATGTTGTAGCGCAGCGTGTCCCAGTTAGTGCGGTTATCGCCGCTCCAGGTCTGCACGTAGCGCTGCATCCCGGCGCAGCCGGAACGGGAGATCAGATACGGGCGCTTGTTCGGCGCAAAGCGCTCCTGCGCTTCCATTGATGCGCGGATCATCAGCAGCGGCATCACCGGGCGAATATGCTTAATCGCAATCTCATCGCCAAAGCCGTGACAGCGCGCTTCACCGTCCCATACTTCAAACTCGTTGTTATCGTTCCAGGTGGAATCGATACCCATCTCCAGCAGCTGTGTAGTGACGCCCTCCTGCCACCAGGCCACGGTTTGCGGATTGGTAAAATCGAGGTGCGAACCTTCATCGTCCCAGAAGCTGGAACGCTCCGGACCGTCGCTTTCCGAGTCGCGAATAAACAGCGCTTTCTCCGCCACCTCGTTGTAACGCGGGTGATCCTGCAACAAGCATGGCTTGATGTTAGCCGCCAGATGTAGACCGGCATCATGGAACGCCTGGCTCATGACCTTTGGCTGCGGCACTTTGTCGTAGTTCCAGTTGAAGACGTAGCGCTTGCCGTTAATGGAGGTATAGCCGGAAGAGAGCTGGAACGAATCGCATGGGATAGCATGCTCGTCGCACAGACGAATAAAGTTCATCAGCTGATTTTGCGCGTCCGGCGCGTCGGTGTAGTGCATGGTCGAGCCGCTGTAGCCCAGGCTCCATTTCGGCCCGAACAGCGTTTTACCGGTCAGGCGTACGAAGGCTTTGGTGACATCCAGCACGCGCTCGCCGGTAAACAGGTAGTAATCGATATCACCGGCTTCTGCCTGCCAGCGGCGATAAGCGGTGTGGTAGTTGTCGATCTCGTTGCCTAAATCCAGCCAGCAGCTGCTGAGGTTGTCGTAAAACAGCCCGAAGCTGATGTCATCACGGCGGGTAATGGTGAACGGAATGTGTTTGTACAGCGGGTCAGTGCTGGCCGCGTTGTAGCCCATCGCATCCAGGTTACGCATCTCGTAGCGCTTGCCGTTACGCTGCAAATCACCGGCTTTATCCCCCAGGCCATAAAAACGCTCGTCCTTACGGCGGCTCTGGTAGTGCGCCACGCCATCGCCGTGGGCATTCACCAGATAGGCGCTGGTCGGACGATCATTGACCAGCGGCTGCCACTCGCCTTCGGCGTTGCGGTAGTGCCACTCCAGCCACAGCGGCTGGTGGACGGTGACGCGCAGCGACTGAGTGGCGATAATCACGCTATCGTCCTGTTGGTTTAGCGTCCAGGCAGGCAGGCTAAAACCGCTGAGATCTTCACGGCTGCGGCCCTCCCAGGGGACGTCCTGCTCGGGGGCGATACTCCAGGTGCGGTCCAGCGCCAGTTCGCCTTTGCGTTTCAACAGTACGCGGAACAGATTCTCCTCCAGCACATACAGACACAGCGTGTGCTGGCCGTCGACCAGCAGCTCGACGTGGTGGGAAGACTGTTTTTGTAGAGTCCAGTTTTTCAGCGTTTTCATATTTACATCCACTATCAGGCGCGTTTCGCGCGGCGTTCAGCAATAAATGCGACCAGGAAGACGGCGCCAATCAGGTCAAAGAAACCCATGGCGACAAACAGCGGGTTGAAACCGATTTTGTCGGCAGTCACCCCAATAATCAGTGAGAACAGGAAGCTCGCAATCCATGCGGCGGAACCACGCATGCCGTTAACGGTCGCCATCTGGCCTTTATCGAACGATTCAACAACCAGTGCGCTCAGCATGCAGGAGATGATCTGGTGGCCAAAGCCGCCAATCGACATCAGCACCACGGCGATGATCGGATCTTTCGTCACCGCCACGACGGCAAGCGACACCATCAGGAATGCCCCGGTGACGGAACTGGCCACGGTCGAGTTGACGCGTGAGCAGCCGAACAGGCGTACATAGAGGCGGGTTAAATAGCCGCTCGCGACGCTGCCGAGGTCGGCAGCCAGGAAGGGCAGCCAGGCGAACAGGGCGATCTGCTTGAGATCCATGTTGTACTGCTTGGCAAAATAGAGCGGCATCCAGAAGCTAAACACGGCCCATGCCGGTTCCGCCATAAAGGCCGGGATAGCGATACCGTAGAAGCGTTTGTTTTTGCCCACGGTTTTCAGCGCGGTCAGGAATGGCAGCTTCACCGGCGGCGCTTCGTTGTCCTGACGGATATAGTCCAGCTCGGCTTTGCCCAGGTTCGGGTGTTTATCCGGGTTGTGGTAGAACGCCCACCACAGTACGACCCATGCGAGGGCCAGAATACCGGTAAACATGAACGCGCCCTGCCAGCCAAAAGAGGCGTGGGCAAAATAGATGATTGGCGGTGCCAGCATCGCGCCAATCGAGAAACCTACGCCAGCCCAACCCGCTGCGACCGGGCGTTCCGATTTCGGGAACCACTCACCGATGGTTTTGGCGTTGGCCGGGGTAGCCGCCGCTTCCGCGCCGCCCATAAAGAAGCGCAGCAGCGCCAGATGCAGCCAGTTACCGGCACCGGCGTGCAGTAAACAGGCCAGTGCCCACAGGCTGGCGCAGATCATAAAGCCCAGCTTCAGGCCAATAACGTCAATCAGCCAGCCGCACAATGGCTGGAAGAGGGTATAGGCGATCTGGAAAGCGCCGACGATCCAGGAATATTGCTCAGTAGTGATCCCGAGGCTGTCTTTCAGCTCTGGTGCCAGGATCCCCAGCGAGTTACGGGTGATGTAGTTGACGGTGACGCCGAGTAAAAAAAGCACCAGCATCCACCAGCGCAGATTTTTGACAACGCGGCGAGTTTTGCTGGTTGTTATTTCATTATTGATGCCCTGACTCATAGGGATCTCCACAGGATGATGTCAGAAACGGTGGGCAACTACGTGGGGAGTTGTCACACCACTTTTGGTAAGATTTTGATATTTATCAATTTTGTTGTTATTCACTTCCACCGTTCTTGTATGGAAGTTGTTCTACCAATTCACCTTAGAAGACATGAAAGGTTGGGAAAAGCGGGTTTTGTGCACGTTTTTTCATGAATGACTGATATACATTACGTATATGTCTTTCATGCCTTGCCAAATAAGGCATTTTTGTCATGAAAATTCTTTCATTTTCGAATTAGAGACAGATCACAAAATGGAAAAGAAGCTGAAAATCGCCGAGATTGCTGCCCGAACCGGGCTGTCTGCCAGCACCGTTTCGCGCGTGCTGGCGGGTAAAGCGAATACCAGCGCTCGCGCCCGCGAGCAGGTGTTGACCTGCGCGCGTGAGCTTGGGGTGATGGACGGTATGGCGGCAGGAAGGATGCTGCTCAATAGCCTGATTGTCTTTGCACCACCGCGGGCGTTCGATGAGCGGTCCGACATCTTTTACTACCGTGTGATCCAGAGCATCAGTAAAGCGCTCTCGCCACACGAGGTGCGTTTGCGCTACTGCGCGCTGGAAGAGAACGACAGCGATCCTACGCTGTTTTTGTCGCGCATGAACGAAGCGGAGACGCAGGCGGCCATTCTGCTGGGCATTGACGATCCGCATATTCACGATCTTGCTGCCGATCTCGCGAAGCCCTGTGTGTTGATTAACTGCCGCGATGAACGCATGCGTCTGCCGGCCATTGCGCCGGATCATCGGATGATTGGCGCTTTCGCCGCGCGTTACCTGTTTGAAATGGGCCATCGGGAGGTCATGAATGTCATGTGTCTGCGCCGTTACACCATGGAACAGCGACTGGCTGGCATTAAGGAGGCGTGGCGTCAGCACAACCTTGAGTTTCAGCACGAGCGCGACCTGCTGAATATCAGCAGCTTTAGCGCCAAAGTTGCCGAGGAAAAGGTTGGCGCGTGGCTGGATGCGCTCGATGGCCGGCCATTGCCGACGGCCTTCCTGGTGGGCGGTGATTTTATGGCGGCAGGGACCGTTAACGCCCTGCGCCAGCGCGGGCTGCGGGTGCCGCATGATGTTTCGGTCATGAGTATCGACGGCTTCAACCTGGCGGCCATTGAGGACGTGCCGCTCACCGCGGTTCACGTGCCTCGCGACGAACTGGGCGTTGAGGCGGTGCAGATGCTGCAACAGCGGCTGATTCGCCCCGACGCGCCGGTAGGATCGCTACTGCTGCACGGGCGGCTGGCGGTTCGGGAATCGGTGCGGCGGGTGCGCCCCGGAAAAGGGCACACCGCCGTTGAACGGGAGGGGTTGTACGATAATCAGACGTCGATGCCCAGCGCACGTTTACCGTGAATATTGAGGTCCGCGAGCGTAAAGCGGCCCTGCCAGTCGGCTTCGTAGTCTTCACGCGGGAAGTCGCCCGGCGATGCGCCGCGTTCTAATGCCGCTTTCACCTTGTGGGCGTAAGCGAGGTTTTTTTCGCACATTGGCGCGGCGGGGATGTACATCACGTTCCCCCAGCCCTGCTGATTCTCCACCGGCGCCACCGAGTGGATCACGTCGCAGTGCCACCACACCGAATCACCGGCCTCCAGCGCCGGAATAGAGGTCAGTGCGCTTATCAGCAACGGGTGCCATTTCTCGGAGATCGGCAGCACTTTCCCTGGCGCTACGCCGCACAGTTCATCTTCTGGTGCGTCATCGAGCAGCGGGCGCAGCAGCACATAGGCCATCGCTTCCGGAATCGGCACCACGTGCAGCAGCCCCTGATCCGGGATCATGTCCGACAGCGCCGTCCAGCCCTGGAAGGTGCGGAACACCGAGCATTTGGTGGTGTTATCGACGGTGTACTCTTCCACCTCGGTGCGGTGCGCCGCGTTCCACGGGTCGTACTGCTCAACGTTCCCGTTAAAGACGCTGGCGAAGACCTGCTGATAGGCTGGCAGCAGCCAGCGTTCCAGCGCGCCAGAATCGGTATGTGCTCCGAGCCCTTTGGAGGTGGTGCCCGGTGGGCGGCGGCGGATACGGTCCGGATAAATGACGCTGATATCCGGGTTAAACCACTGCTTACCCTCGCTTTCCACTTTCCAGAGGCGGTTGAGGAACGATTGGGCCTGCGCCATCTCTTCACTCTGACGCGCCTGCATTTGCGCCTGCGACCAGTAAATCGGGTAGATTTCCGGACGTGAGGCATCAAGTGAACCGAAAAAGCTATCGCCCGGCCCCTTATAAACGTCATCGAAATGGTTGCGATCGAGGTAGTCGAGCATTGAACGATCCCACGCCAGCGCTTGTTCACGCGGGAAGTGACCTTTAATCACCGCACATCCGCGGCGCTTCACCTCGGCGCGGGTGGCTTCGCTAATGTTGCCCGCCGCCAGATCGGCAAAGGGAATGATTGGCCACACCGGCTGTCCCTGCGCCTTCAGGGCGTTAATTTCCGCAACCCGCGCTTCAATGGTGGCGCTCAGACGGTCGAACACCGCCTGGACGTCGCCAATCTGCGCGCGTAGCGTTTGTTTCATCTGGCGAATGGCCGCTTTCGGGTCGGCTGGGAGGGTTTCGTGGGTAAAGGTAATCGTCATATCAACCTCGCAATCTTTCATTCGAAAGTAAAATGCATTACAGGTGATACTTTAAGTTAAAATAAAGTTAATGCAAGTTTAAATTCTTGCGTTGGATCACGAAGGGAAAGGAAGATGAATACGTAGGCCAGATAAGGCAACGACGCCATCCGGCAATGTGCACGGAGGCGCCTGATGGCGCTGCGCTTATCAGGCCTGCAAAGGAAGAGAATTAGAAGGGGGCGGTGCCGTCCAGCACGGACTGAATGACGTTCAGCGCACCGTCGTGGTTGTTGTCGTCGGTCCGGTAGTCCGCAATGGCCTTAATGCTGTCGACCGCGTTGCCCATGGCGAAGGAATATTTCACCAGCTTGAGCATCTCGGCGTCGTTGCCGCTATCGCCAATTGCCACGCACTGTTGCGGTGAAAGCTGCCAGCGCTTCAGCAGGCGACTAATGCCGTTGGCTTTGTGCAGGCCGGGAATGATGAGATCGACAAAGCCGAAGCCGCTGGTGACGGGCTTCATAATGCCGTCGAGGGAGACGTGCAGCTTATCAATCAGATCGGGAATATCGCTGTCCGGGAGGTTTAGGGAGAATTTGAACATCTTATCGTCGACGTCGTGGAAGTTCGCCACGCGCTTTAAGCGGTAGTAGTGTTTGGACATCAGTTCGACCAGCGCATCTGGCGCGCTGTCGCTGATATAAGCACTTTCCAGACCGCAGGCGACGAAATACATCTGCGGATCTTTCAGCAGTTCGCCAATCACCGTCTGATACTCATGTTTCGTGAGCTCACCGTGGAAAAGCTGCTGCCCGTGCTCGTACACCAGCGCGCCGTTTTCCGCGACATAAGAGATGCGATCCCGAATTTCAGGAAAGAAGGTAATCAGCTGGTAATACTGGTTGCCGCTGGCGACAACGAACTCAATACCACGTGCTTGAAGCTGTTCAAACTGCGCCAGAAACCGCGAACGGTCGTAGGTCTTGGCGTCATTAAGAAAAGTTCCGTCCATATCGGTGACGATAACTTTAACGGTCATACGGGATGCTCCTGGTGTAACTTCGGCCAGAAACAATTTAATTACAATGTGAGATAAAGCACAAATTTATTTCATTTGAAAGAAAGGCGGTGGGTCGCTGTGCGCGTTGGACCCTCACCCCGGCCCTCTCCCTGGAAGGGAGAGGGGGGATTGACCAATGGCACCGATCGGTTCCCTCTCCCCTGAGGGGAGAGGGTTAGGGTGAGGGGGAAATGCGCCGACTTAAAGCGTATGCTCAGTACGCGCAATAATATCGTCCTGCGCATCCGGCGACAGCGCGGTAAAGAACGCCGAATACCCCGCTACGCGCACCACCAAATCACGGTACTGATCCGGATGTTTTTTCGCTTCCAGCAGCGTTTCGCGCGACACGATGTTGTACTGAATATGCCAGCCTTTGTGCACTTCGAAGAAGGTACGCAGCAGCGCCATCAGCTTTTGCTTGTCGCTTTCGTTTTCCAGCGTCGCCGGGTTCAGCTTCTGGTTCAGCAGCACGCCGCCGAGAATCGCCGAGGTCGGCAGCTTCCCGACGGAGCTAATCACCGCCGTTGGGCCAAGATGGTCGGTACCGGAAGCCGGGCTGGCGCCTTCAGCAAGCGGGGTTTTCGCTTTACGGCCGTCCGGGGTTGCCATGGTCTGCGCGCCAAACGGTACGTTCGCTGAAATGGAAGATGTACCCGCGTAATAGTTGCCGCCGATCGGGCCGCGACCGTAACGTGGGTTGTGATACTGCTTCAGTTCGTCGATATAGGTCTGATAGGCGCGGGCCAACAGGGCGTCGACGCTGTCATCATCGTTGCCGTACTTCGGCGCGCCGTTAATCAAACGCTGACGTAACTGCTCGTGGGTCAGCCCTTCGTAGTCTTCCGCCAGCGCTTTTGCCAGCTCCTGCTGACCAATCAGCCCCTGATCGAAGACCAGTTTTTTCACTGCCGCCAGGCTGTTGCCGAGGTTGGCGATCCCCACCTGCAGGCCGGAAACCCAGTCGTACTTCGCGCCGCCCTGTTTAATGCTTTTCGCCCGCTCAATGCAGTCGTCAACCAGCGCCGAGCACAGAATATCGTGCACGTTCTCTTCCAGCATGGTGTCGACCACGTATTCAATCTCAATGGATTTACGGGTGTAGTAACGAATCTGGGTATCCCAGTCGGCCAGCATCTGCTCGAAGTTGGCGAAGTTACCCTGCGACAGCGCGTGTTCCTGCGGCAGGAAGACCTGGCCGCTGGTGGCATCGCGACCGCCTTCCATCGCGGCCAGCATCACGCGGGCAAAGTTGATAAAGCTCATCCCGGTGCAGCGGTAGCCCCATTTACCGCCAACGGCGGTTTCAATACAGCCGATGGCCGCATAATCATAGGCATCCTGAGGTTCAACGCCCAGTTTGATAAATTCTGGAATCACGATCTCATCGTTGTTGAATGCCGGCATGCCGAAGCCGCAGCGAATAACCTGCACGCAGGCGTCGAGGAAGTCGTTGCTCATCCCGGCGTGATAGCGCACGCTCAGGTTTGGCTGCGTGGAACGCAGGCGGCCGCAGGATTCGAGAATCGCGTAAGAGAGCGGGTTGACCGCGTCCTGCGCTTCGCCGTTGACCAGTTTCTGGCCGCCGATGGTCACGTTCTGATACAGCGGGCTACCGGCAGAGGCCTTGGAGTGCGAGCCGGAGCGAATTTTGTTCACTTCCAGCAGCTTCAGCCAGCAGCTGTGCAGCAGTTCGATAGCGTGTTCGCGATCCAACGACTGTTCCAGCTCAACGTCGCGGCGGTAGTACGGATACAGATATTGGTCCATACGGGCGAACGACACCGAGTGACCGTTGGACTCAATTTGCAGAATCAGCTGGATGAAGTAGCACAGCTGCAGCGCCTGCCAGAAGGTTTTCGGCGGCTGATGGGCAATCACATCGCAGTTTTCGGCGATCGCCAGCAACTCGTCGCGGCGGTTTTCGCGAGACTCTTCGGCGGCCATTTTGCGCGCCAGCTCGGCGAAACGCACAATGTGCAGGCTCACGGCTTCCAGTACGATATCAATGGCTTTCAGGAACTGCTCACCGTGCAGGTCTTCCAGTACGGTCAGGTTAATGCGGGTACGACGCTCGGCGACTTTGGCGCGCATGCCATCGAGGCCTTTTTCCAGCAGCAGCGGGTAGTTCACCGCCAGGTGGGCGTCGCCGGAGGTCATATTACCTTCGGCTTTAATAATGCCGGTGGCCAGCAGCGCTTTCTGTTCATCGGTAAATATGCCGTAGCAGCGGTCTTGCACAGTCTGGCCACGCCACCATGGGCACACTTCATGCAGTACGCGTTTGTTCTCTTCGCTCACCGCAAATCCGGCGCCGGGGCGGTCGGCCAGGTCGTCGATCTCTTTTTCAATCCAGCTGACGGTATATTCCGGGAAAATGGGCGCGGCGCGCACTTCGCTTGCCTGGTTACCGACAATCAGTTCGTCATGTTTAATCCAGATGGTGCGTTCCGCCAGATGGTGGGCCAGCGCCAGCGCGCGGCGTACCGGAATCGGTTTATCCAGATGCTGCTGGTACGCTTCGGTATAGTGGCGTGCGCGTTCGGTGCAGACCGGCGGCTTAACAATATGTACCAGCGCGGTTTTGTGAGCTTTGATGCGGTCGGTCAGTTTGTCGAGAGTCAGAGTGGTCATGGTTTTTATCCTCGTAGTGTCGCCGTTAACCCTTTTTCGCGGGCGTACTGCTGGGCAAAATCCAGCAGCGCCGGGTCGTTCAGCGGCTTGTCGGGTGCAAAGTAGGGAAGGCCGAGCAGGGTATATTTGTTGATACCCAACGTGTGATACGGCAGAAAATGAATGTCGCGCACGCCCGGCATCTCGTCGGCGGCAAAATCAGCAATCGCTTTGATGGAGTTTTCATCGGCATTAAAGCCCTGAATCAGCGGTACGCGCAGGGTTATCTGTTTTCCGGCGGCGGCGAGACGTTTCAGGTTGTCGAGCACGCGTTTGGCCGAACCGTCGGTCCACTGCTTGAAGCGTGCTTCGTCTACGTGCTTCAGGTCAGCAAGGAACAGGTCGATATAGGGCAGCGCGGGTTCCAGGTAGCGCCATGGCACATGCAGGCAGGTTTCTACCGCCGTGTGGATGCCCTGATCATGGGCGCTTTTCAACAGTTCCAGCGCCAGTTCCGGGTTCATAAACGGTTCGCCGCCGGAGAGCGTCATACCGCCGCCGCTGCGATCGTAAAACGGTTTATCGCGCAGCACGGTGGCCATAATTTCTTCGGCGCTTTTCTTTTCGCCGCAGACGGTCAGCGCCTGAGTCGGGCAGCAGTCGGTCAGCGCATCAAGCTGCGTTTGATCGAGCTTTTCCCGATGAATAACCAGACCGTTAAGCGCACGTTCAATAACCGATGGCGCGGCCTGCTGGCAAAGATCGCAACCGTCGAGGCACAGGCGCGGATCGAATAACAGATCCTGTTTGTGCGCGCGGCTCTCCGGGTTCTGGCACCAGCGACAGCCGAGTGAACAGCCTTTCAGGAAAACCACGGTACGGATACCGGGACCATCGTGGGTGGAATAGCGCTGAATGTTGAAAATCATATGCTGCCCTCATCTTTCGTATAAAGATTAAAATACTTTCGAATGAAAGTTATCTTGATGTGCGTCAACTTAAGAAGAGGTTTTGCTGTGGTAAGGTTATTCCATGCTAAACATCACGGTTTAAGGAATCATCATGGAACTCTATCTCGACACCTCTGACGTGGCGGCAGTTAAAAAGCTGGCGCGTGTTTTCCCGCTGGCGGGCGTGACTACCAACCCAAGCATTGTGGCGGCGGGTAAAAAACCGCTGGATGTGCTGTTGCCGGAACTGCTGGAAGCGATGGGCGGTAAAGGCCGTTTATTTGCCCAGGTGATGGCGACAACCGCCGACGGCATGGTGGCGGACGCGCATAAGCTGCGGGCGATTATTCCGGACCTGGTGGTCAAAGTGCCGGTGACGGCGGAAGGGCTGGCGGCCATTAAATTGCTCAAAGAAGAGGGAATTCCGACGCTGGGCACCGCCGTTTACGGCGCAGCGCAGGGTCTGCTGTCGGCGCTGGCGGGGGCCGAATATGTCGCGCCTTACGTTAACCGCGTCGATGCGCAGGGAGGAAATGGTATTCAGACGGTGTGTGAATTACAGGATCTGCTGACTCTGCATGCGCCACAGTCGAAGGTACTTGCAGCGAGCTTTAAGACTCCGCGTCAGGCGCTGGACTGCCTGCTGGCAGGCTGCCAGTCGATTACCCTGCCGCTGGACGTCGCGCAGCAGCTGATCAGCTATCCGGCGGTGGATGCCGCAGTGGCGAAGTTTGAGCAGGACTGGCAAACGGCGTTTGGTCGTACGTCGCTGTAATACTTTCTCTATTGGCACGATCGGTTCCCTCTCCCCATCGGGGAGAGGGTTAGGGTGAGGGGGTTACGCCGAAGCCTCCCCGCACACCTCGCACGTCGGGCTACGCATCAGCTTCATCTCGCGGAACTGGCAGCGCATCGCGTCATACATCACGATTTTCCCCGCCGCAGGCGTACCGTAGTGGGTCAGCACCTTAATCGCTTCCATCGCCTGCATGGCGCCAATCACCCCAACCAGCGGGGCCATCACGCCCGCTTCCACGCAGGTGAGCGCATTCTCGCCGAACAGACGGCTCAGGCAGCGGTAGCACGGCTCGCCTTCCTGATACGTAAACACCGAAATTTGCCCTTCCATGCGAATCGCCGCGCCGGAAACCAGCGGGACTTTATGCCGGAAACAGCCCACATTCAGCTGGTTACGAATGGTGACGTTATCGGTACAGTCGAGCACTAAATCATGTTCCGCAATTAGCGCCCATAGCGCCGCCTCTTCCAGCAATGCGTTGTGGGTCACCAGCGTGACGTGTGGGTTAATGCGCGCCAGCGCGTCGCGGGCGGAGTCGACTTTTGGCTGACCGATAGTGGCGTCGCTATGCAGCGTCTGGCGTTGCAGGTTAGAGAGCGCCACGGTGTCAAAATCAAGCAGGGTGAGTTGGCCAACTCCCGCGGCGGCCAGATATTGCGCCGCCGCGCAGCCCAGCCCACCCAGACCGACAACCAGTACACGCGATGCCTTTAACTGCTCCTGGCCGTCAAAATCAAAATCTCGCAGGATGATTTGCCGGTTGTAGCGCAGCATCTCGGCATCGCTGAGTTCGGCGGCCATTACAGGCCTCCCAGCAGATGGTTAAAGGGCTCAACCTCTACCCATTCGCCAGCTTCGACGTGGCCGCGCTCACGCTCCAGTACGATAAAGCAGTTGCCCTGGCTGAAGGAGCTAAAAATGTGCGAGCCCTGATGACCGGTAGTGGACACAGTAAGGTCGCCGTTGGCGTCGCGGGTCAGCAGGCCGCGCTGGAAGTCGAGGCGGCCTGGGGATTTTTTCAGCCGATCGGTAGTTCGCACGCGCAGGCGCGGAGCCTGCGTGGCGTTGCTGCCCGCACTCAGTTTGGCCAACAACGGCTGCACCAGTTGATAGAAGGTGAGCGCCGCGGAGACCGGGTTACCCGGCAGACCGCAGAACCAGCTGTGGCTTAACTTACCGAAGGCGAACGGCTTGCCCGGTTTGATGGCGAGCTTCCAGAAGCTGATTTCACCCAGCTCGTCGAGAATCGTTTTGGTGTAGTCCGCTTCGCCCACGGAAACGCCGCCGGAGCTAATGACCACGTCCGCCTGCTGGTCGGCCTGAATAAAGGTCTGGCGCAGCTGTTCCGGGTCATCGCGGATAATCCCGAGGTTAATCACCTCGCAGCCCAACTGTTCGAGCATCAGATGCACCGCCAGGCGGTTGGTGTCGTAGATTTGCCCATCGCCCAACGGCTGGCCCGGTAGCTGGAGTTCGTCACCGGTGGAGAACAGGGCGACGCGCACTTTACGCACCACGTTCACCTCGGCAATGCCGAGAGACGCCAGCACTGGCAGCTCGGCGACGGTGAGGCGGGTACCCGCCGGGAAAACCACCGCGCCGTTGGCGATGTCTTCGCCGCGACGGCGAATATTCTGCCCCGGCTTCACCGGCGCGGTGAAACGGATACCAGCGTCGGTCTGCTCGGTCTCTTCCTGCATCACTACCGCTTCACAGCCTGCGGGAATCGGCGCGCCGGTCATAATGCGCACGCAGCTTCCGGCAGGCCATTCTCCGTGGAACGGTTGCCCGGCAAAGGCTTTACCCGCTACTGTCAACGGCGTTTGCGCCGCGAGGTCGGCGAGGCGCACCGCGTAGCCATCCATCGCCGAATTATCAAAACCCGGCACGTCCAATGGAGAGATGACATCGCCTGCGGTAATACGGCCAAAGGCCTGTAACAGCGGCACCGACTCGCTTTCACGAAGCGGGCTAATCTGCTCAAGCATCTGGGCGAGCGCGGTATCAAGCGGTATCAGTCCGGCGGTAAAATCCATGGGTAAACTCCTGCGGGAAACGTTCGAATCCGCACATTATGGCAGAAAACCCCCGCAGACTGTATGCCACCTGTGATGTACCCTGACATTTCCGGACGCTCTTTCTATATTCAAAATTGATATAGGAACAGAGTCACTATAATGATATTTATAAATAAAATGACGTAAGGGATAACGAATGGGTAAGGCAGTCATTGCGATTCATGGCGGAGCAGGGGCGATAAGCCGCCAGCAGATGTCAGCGGAAAAAGAGCGCGAATATGTCACCGCGCTGTCCGGCATTGTCGAGCATGCGCAGGGGATGCTGGAGTCCGGTGCCAGCGCGCTGGATACGGTGACCGAAGCGGTTCGCCAGCTGGAGGAGTGCCCGCTGTTTAACGCCGGGATCGGCTCGGTGTTTACCGCTGATGAAACGCATGAACTTGACGCCTGCGTGATGGACGGCAATTCGCTGCAGGCGGGCGCCGTCGCTGGGGTAAAGCGCCTGCGTAACCCGGTACTGGCGGCCAGGCTGGTGCTGGAAAATAGCCCGCATGTGATGTTGATTGGCGAAGGGGCAGAGGCTTTTGCTCAGGCGCAGGGCGTCGAGCTGGTCGAGAATTCGCTGTTCTCCACCGACGCGCGTTTTCAGCAGCTTATCGAGGCTCGCAGCAACGGCGAGTTTATTCTCGACCACGACGCGCCGCTTGATGAACGGCAGAAGATGGGCACCGTCGGCGCGGTGGCATTAGATCTCAACGGCAATCTTGCCGCGGCGACGTCGACCGGCGGCATGACCAACAAGTTGCCAGGGCGGGTGGGCGATAGCCCACTGGTCGGCGCGGGATGCTATGCCAACAACGCAAGCGTAGCTGTCTCCTGTACCGGCACCGGCGAGGTATTTATCCGCACGCTGGCGGCTTACGATATTGCCGCGCTAATGGAATACGGCAATCTCAGCCTGCTGGAAGCCTGCGAACGGGTGGTGATGGAAAAACTGCCCGCGCTGGGCGGCAGCGGTGGCCTGATTGCCATCGATCGCGAGGGCAACGTCGTGCTGCCGTTTAACAGCGAGGGGATGTATCGCGCCTGGGCCTATGCCGGGGATACGCCTACGATTGGCATTTATCGCGAATAGAAGGAGTCACCGTGCCGCATTCCGACGAGCTTGATGTCACGCAGGTGCTGAGTATTCAGAATCTGAACGTCGCGTTTCGCCAGGACAAGCAGTCCGTGCGCGCCGTGCATCAACTCTCTTTTCATCTGAACCGGGGAGAGACGCTGGCGATTGTCGGTGAGTCCGGTTCGGGCAAGTCCGTGACGGCGCTGGCGCTGATGCGGCTGCTGGAACAGTCCAACAGCCAGATGCAGTGCGACCAAATGCTGCTGCGGCGGCGCAATCGCGAAGTGATCGAACTGCAGGAACAAACGCCCGCGCAGATGCGCAGCGTGCGCGGCGCCGACATCGCGATGATTTTTCAGGAACCGATGACGTCGCTTAACCCGGTGTTTACCATCGGCGAGCAGATTGCCGAGTCTATCCGCCTGCATCAGGGGCTGGGCCGCGAAGAGGCGCTGATTGAGGCGAAAAAAACGCTCGATAAAGTGCGCATTCCTGAGGCGCAGACCATGCTGTCGCGCTACCCGCACCAGCTTTCCGGCGGTATGCGTCAGCGGGTGATGATCGCGATGGCGCTGTCATGCCGCCCGGCGGTGCTGATTGCCGATGAGCCGACGACCGCGTTGGACGTCACGATTCAGGCGCAAATTCTCCAGCTTATCAACGTGCTGCAACAAGAGATGTCGATGGGGGTGATTTTTATCACCCACGATATGGGCGTCGTCGCGGAAATCGCCGACCGGGTGCTGGTGATGCATCAGGGGGAGGTGGTGGAGACCGGTAGCGTTGAGGCTATCTTTAACGCGCCGCAGCATCCGTATACCCGTCGTCTGCTGGCGGCGGTTCCCCGGCTGGGGGCGATGCGCGGCAGCGACTATCCGCGCAGTTTCCCTGAACTCAACGCGCCGGAGATTGAGCCTCAGCAGCAAAAAACGGTGGTGGAGGGCAAGCCGATTCTTCAGGTGCGTAACCTGGTGGCGCGCTTTCCGCTACGCGGCGGCGTGCTTAACCGCGTCACCCGTGAAGTGCATGCGGTGGAAAATGTCAGCTTTGACCTGTGGGGCGGCGAAACATTGGCGCTGGTGGGCGAATCTGGCTGTGGCAAATCCACGACCGGGCGTGCGCTGCTGCGGTTAGTGGAATCGCAGAAGGGCACGATTACCTTCAACGGCGAGCGTATCGATCTGCTCTCCGCTCACCAGCTTCAGCCGCTGCGCCGCGATATTCAGATAATCTTCCAGGACCCTTACGCTTCACTCGATCCGCGCCATACGGTTGGCTTTTCGATCATGGAGCCGCTGCGCGTGCACGGGGTACTGCAAGGCGAAGCGCTCCAGCAGCGAGTTGAATGGCTTTTGCAGCGCGTCGGATTAGAGCCGGAACACGCCTGGCGGTATCCGCACGAGTTTTCTGGCGGCCAGCGCCAGCGTATCTGCATTGCCCGTGCGCTGGCCTTGCAACCGAAGGTGGTGATTGCTGATGAATCGGTGTCGGCGCTAGATGTTTCCATTCGCGCACAGATTATCAACCTGCTGCTGTCGTTGCAGCGGGAGATGGGCATCGCTTTTCTGTTTATTTCCCATGATATGGCGGTGGTGGAACGCATCAGCCATCGCGTGGCGGTGATGTACCGCGGGAGAATTGTGGAGATTGGCCCGCGACGCGCAATTTTTGAAAATCCGCAGCATCCTTATACCCGCAAGCTGCTGGCCGCCGTGCCGGTGGCCGATCCGGCGCACAAACGTCCGCAGCGCGTGCTGTTGTCGGATGAGCTGCCGGGCAATATCTACAGACGGGGCGAAGAGGTAGAACCGATCAGTTTGCAACAGGTGGCGCCGGGACACTATGTGGCCCGCGAACCGGCAAGCAGTGCGCTGATAAATCGATAATAAAACCATAGGCAGGGGACAACATGACACAACGCGTTTCACGTAAATGGCTGGTTGCACTGGGGGTGGCTTCAGCGCTGGCCTCCGCTTCCTCGTTCGCGGCCAAAGATGTGGTGGTGGCGGTAGGCTCCAACTTCACCACCCTCGATCCGTATGACGCTAACGACACGCTGTCGCAGGCGGTGGCGAAATCCTTCTATCAGGGGCTGTTCGGCCTGGATAAAGAGATGAAGCTGAAGAACGTGCTGGCGGAAAGCTACACGGTGTCGGACGATGGTAAGGTCTATACCGTCAAGCTGCGCCAGGGCGTCAAATTCCAGGATGGCACTGATTTCAACGCCGAGGCGGTGAAGGTCAACCTCGATCGCGCCAGCAATCCAGAAAGCCACCTCAAGCGATATAACCTGTACAAGAACATTGATAAGACCGAAGTTGTCGACCCGCAGACGGTGAAAATCACCCTCAAGCAGCCGTTCTCGGCGTTTATCAATATTCTCGCCCACCCGGCAACGGCGATGATCTCGCCAGCGGCGCTGAAAAAATACGGTAACGAGATTGGCTTCCATCCGGTAGGGACCGGGCCGTATCAGCTGGATACCTGGAATCAGACCGACTTCGTGAAGGTCAGCAAGTTCGCCAATTACTGGCAAAAAGGGCTGCCGAAGCTGGACTCCATTACCTGGCGTCCGGTGGTCGACAACAATACCCGCGCGGCAATGCTGCAAACCGGTGAAGCGCAGTTTGCCTTCCCGATCCCTTACGAGCAGGCGGCATTGCTGGCGAAAAACAGCCAGCTTGAGCTGGTGGCCAGCCCGTCAATCATGCAGCGCTACATCAGCATGAACGTGACGCAAAAACCGTTCGATAACCCAAAGGTACGCGAGGCCATCAACTACGCGATTAACCGTCAGGCGCTGGTGAAGGTCGCCTTTGCGGGTTACGCGACACCGGCTACCGGCGTCGTGCCGCCGTCGATTGCCTACGCAACGCAATATCAACCGTGGCCGTACGACCCGGCGAAAGCCCGTGAACTGCTGAAAGAGGCGGGTTATCCGAACGGCTTTAGCACCACGCTGTGGTCATCGCATAATCACAGCACTGCGCAGAAGGTGCTGCAGTTTACCCAGCAGCAGCTGGCGCAAATTGGCATTAAAGCGCAGGTCACCGCGATGGACGCCGGGCAGCGTGCGGCGGAAGTGGAAGGCAAGGGGCAGAAAGAGAGCGGTGTGAGAATGTTCTACACCGGCTGGTCGGCCTCGACCGGTGAAGCCGACTGGGCGCTGTCGCCGCTGTTTGCCTCCTCAAACTGGCCGCCAACGCAGTTTAACACCGCGTTCTACGGCAACCCTCAAGTCGATAAAGACCTCAGCGCCGCGCTGCAAACCACCGACAGCAACGAAAAAGCGCGGCTGTATAAGGCGGTTCAGGATACTATCTGGAAAGAGTCGCCGTGGGTGCCGCTGGTGGTGGAGAAACTGGTATCAGCGCACAGCAAGTCGTTGACCGGATTCTATATTATGCCGGATACCGGGTTTAGCTTTGACGACGCGGATTTGAAGTAAGCGACGTTTCCCTGCCTCATGAAGGGGCAGGGAGTCATCGGCAAGGAGAGTCATGCTCAACTATGTGATTAAACGCCTGCTCGGCCTGATTCCCACGCTGTTTATCGTGGCGGTGCTGGTGTTTTTGTTTGTCCACATGCTGCCCGGCGACCCGGCCCGGCTGATTGCTGGCCCGGAGGCAGACGCGCAGGTGATTGCCATGGTACGCCAACAGCTGGGGTTGGATCAGCCGCTGTACGTGCAGTTCTGGCATTACATTAGCCATGCCGTGCAGGGCGATTTTGGCACGTCGATGGTTTCCCGTTGTCCGGTATCGGAAGAGATTGCCAGCCGCTTTTTCCCCACGCTGTGGCTGACGCTCGCCAGCATGGGCTGGGCGGTATTGTTCGGCATGGGCGCGGGCATTGCCGCCGCCGTCTGGCGCAACCGCTGGCCGGACCGCCTGGGCATGGCGCTGGCGGTGACCGGTATTTCGTTCCCGGCCTTTGCCCTCGGGATGCTGCTGATGCAGATTTTCTCCGTCGAACTGGGCTGGCTGCCGACCGTGGGCGCCGACAGCTGGCGACACTATATTTTGCCTTCATTAACGCTGGGCGCCGCAGTCGCTTCGGTAATGGCACGCTTCACCCGCGCCTCGTTCGTTGACGTGCTGAATGAGGACTATATGCGTACCGCGCGCGCCAAAGGCGTCAGCGAAAAGGTGGTGGTGCTCAAACACGGGCTGCGTAACGCGATGATCCCGGTGGTCACCATGATGGGGCTGCAGTTCGGCTTTCTGCTCGGCGGCTCGATCGTGGTCGAAAAGGTGTTTAACTGGCCGGGGCTGGGACGCCTGCTGGTCGATTCGGTGGAAATGCGTGACTACCCGGTGATTCAGGCCGAGGTGCTGCTGTTTTCGCTGGAGTTTATTCTTATCAACTTAGTGGTGGACGTGCTTTACGCCGCCATTAACCCGGCTATCAGGTATAAATAACGTGCGATTATTCAACTGGCGTCGACAGGCTGTTCTGAGCGCCATGCCGGTGATGCAGGCAGCCTCGCAGCGCACGCCGTGGCGGGAGTTCTGGCGGCGCTTTCGCCAGCAACCGGTGGCGATGGCTTCGGGCATTTTTGTGCTGCTGCTGATTGTGGTGGCGGTGGTTGCGCCGTGGATTGCGCCTTTCGATGCGGAAAACTATTTTGACTACGACAGGCTAAATCAAGGGCCGTCGCTGATTCACTGGTTCGGCGTGGATTCGCTGGGGCGCGATATTTTCAGTCGCGTGCTGGTTGGTGCGCAGATCTCGCTGACTGCAGGTGTCTTCGCGGTGCTGATGGGTTCGCTTATCGGCACCGTGCTGGGGCTGGTGGCGGGCTACTACGAAGGTTGGTGGGATCGCATCATCATGCGTATCTGCGACGTGCTGTTCGCCTTTCCTGGTATTTTGCTGGCCATCGCGGTGGTGGCGATTATGGGCAGCGGCATGACCAACGTGATTATCGCCGTGGCGATTTTCTCCGTCCCGGCATTTGCCCGTCTGGTGCGCGGCAATACGCTGGTTCTCAAACAACAGACCTTTATCGAGTCGGCGCGCAGCATTGGCGCCAGCGACAGCGCGATCATTTTCCAGCATATTCTGCCGGGCACCGTATCGTCGATTGTGGTCTATTTTACCATGCGTATTGGCGTGTCGATCATCTCTGCCGCCAGCCTGTCGTTCCTCGGCCTGGGGGCACAGCCGCCAACGCCGGAATGGGGAGCGATGCTCAATGAAGCGCGTGCTGATATGGTGATTGCACCGCACGTTGCGGTCTTCCCGGCGCTGGCCATTTTCCTGACAGTGCTGGCGTTTAACCTGCTGGGCGATGGGCTGCGCGACGCGCTGGATCCGAAGCTGAAAGGGTAATCTCTCTATTTCTTCCCGTAGCCCGGCCGAGCATAGCGATGCCGGGCAAACCTGTTTCCCATCACAAATCGCGGCATTTTTTTGACTCCGCTCGCTTTTTTCCCCTCGTGATAAAGAACGCGTTTCCTCCTGCGGGCGGAAAACGGCGCTCAGTTTGCGTGCACCAGAAAGCCTAGTATTGACGCAATCTAATCGGGAATAAACGCATGGAGAGGTAGGTCAATGCTCATTGCTCGGGACAACATTTTTCTCAACCAGACTTTCGCCGATAAGCAGTCTATTTTCCGTTTTTTGGCCCACCATGCCGTGGCGCAGGGCTGGGCCGAAAGCGCAGCGCAAATTGAAGCCGATCTGTGGGAGCGAGAGAAGCAATACTCCACCGGTTTTGAGAACCAGATAGCCATTCCTCACGCCAAAACCGCCAACGTCTCCCGGGCCGGGGTGATTTTTATCCGCCTGCAGCAGCCGATTCCCTGGGAAAGCCTCGACGGTCAGCCGGTACAGATTATTTTCGGCCTGCTGGTGCCGGAATCCGGCGCGCAGTTTTTGCATTTAAAAATCATCAATAGCCTTGCCAGCCAAATTGTTGAAGACGAATTCAGAGCCTATTTATTCGCCGCCAACGATGAAGACGAGTTGTTTCACTTTATGCAGTCACGCATCGAAATAAAGGAGCAGATATGAATATTGTGGGAGTGACTTCCTGTATTGCCGGTCTGGCCCATACGCCGATGGCCGCTAAATCGCTGGAAAAAGAGGGGGCGCGTCTCGGGCATCGGGTCAATATTGAGCAGCAGGGGGCGCTGGGCATTATGGACCGCCTTTCGGAGCAGGATATTGCCGACGCTGATTTTGTGCTGATTGCCGCCGACCGCGCCATTGAAGAAGAAGAACGGTTTGCGGGAAAAACCATTATTCGGGTCAAGATTGGGCAATGCGTCAGCCATGCGGCCGACGTGATTACCAAATGCGTTTCGGCCGTTGAGGCGCGTCGCAATCAATAAAACAGAGATGGTGATGTCATGAAAAAGATAATGATAGACATAAAAAACCATTTAATGACCGGGATTTCCTACGCTTTACCGGTCATTATTGCCGGTTCACTGATGGTGGCCGTGGCCAAGATTATTGGCCTGATTGTCGGCGAACCTAACCTGGACGCTTTTGCCAAAAGCGATGGGTTAATGAACTGGCTGTACCTGACTCAGGATGTGGGCTTCAAAATTATCGGCCTGATGAACTACGTGCTTGGCGCGTATGTGGCCTTTTCGATCGCCGGGAAAAAAGGGCTGGCAGCCGGTTTTACCGCCGGGCTGATTGCATCGATGACCGGCTCCGGCTTCCTTGGCGCGGTGCTGGGCGGGCTGCTGGCGGGCTATTCGTCGGAGTGGGTCGGGAGCAAAATTCGTATTACCGGCTCGGCGTCCAGCTCCGTCCCGCTGATTATTCTGCCGTTTATCACCGTGGGTTTACAGGTGGTGATCATGCTGCTGTTGCTTGGCGATGTGCTGAGCTGGATTAATGCCGCCCTGATGGGCTGGATACAGCAGATGACCGAGGATGGCACCAGCACCGTCATGCTGGCGGCGGTACTCGGGGGAATGATCTGTTTTGATCTTGGGGGGCCGGTCAACAAAGCCGCCTGGGGTACCGCCAACGTGCTGTTCCTGAGCGGCGTCTACCTGCCTGCGATTCTGGTCAACGTGGCCATTATTATCCCGCCGCTCGGCTATGCCGCCGCGCGATTCCTGCGCCCCCATAACTTTAACCAGACGCTGAAAGAAGCCGGTAACGGCGCGGTCATTATGGGCATTCTCGGTATTTCCGAGGGCGCGATCCCCTTCACGCTGCGTAACCCCGCAAGGCTTATCCCGATTAACGTACTGGCCGGTGCGCTGGGCGCAATGACCGTGGCGCTGTTCAAAGCCTATCCGATCATGCCGCCGCTGGGCGGGCTGTACGGTGGTTTCACCGTCGGCCATCCGTGGGCCTATTTTCTTGGCGCGCTGGTAGGAACCGCAGTCATCGCCATCGGCGCCAATCTGCTGGTGAATTTTAACGACGAATCAGCTGACGAAAACGCCGCTGCGCCAGCGGTCAGCGAAGAGATTGACATTAAGTTTGATTAATCGGCTCAGGCCGCTGAAGGGAGGGTGGGATGAAAGAGAAAGTTGTGCATGTTTACAGCCATACTCACTGGGATCAGGAGTGGTATTTTACCTCGTCACGTTCGCGTATTTATTTGTTAAATCACGTGAAGAATGTGCTGCGCGTGCTGGAGAATAACCCCGATTTCTCCTGTTACCTCCTCGATGCGCAAAGCGCCTTAATTGAGAGCTACCTGCAATGGGCGCCGGAAGATAAGGATCGTCTCGGTGCCCTGATCGCGGCGAAGCGTCTGCTGACCGGGCCGTGGTACACGCAAACCGATCAACTGGTGATTCACCAGGAGTCGGTGGTGCGTAACCTGTGGTACGGAATGAAAATCGCCAAAGAGGCGGGCGGCTGCATGGCGCTGGGTTATGTGCCCGACTGCTTTGGCCAGGGCGGCAATATGCCGCAAATATACCGCCAGTTCGGCATTCACCATGCGCTGTTCTGGCGCGGAATTGCCGACAATACGCTGCATGAGACGGAATTCTGCTGGCAGGGCGACAACGGCGATACGGTGTTTGCCGTGCAGATGCCCTGGGGATACCACTACGGTGGCCTGCTGGATGAAATGCCGGATAGCCTTACGGCATTTTTGAACGAAAAAATGACGCCAATTGAAGCGCGTAGCGCCCGTGCCAACCTGCTGTATCCGCATGGTTTTGACCAGGCGCCGATCCGCGAGAATTTGCCGGAACTGGTGCGTCAGTTCAACGCCTGCGACAACCAGCGTCATTACCAAATCAGTAGCCCGCTCGACTTTATTACCGCACTGGAACAGGAGGCGGGCGCAGACGTTCGCGTCCTGAAGGGAGAGTTGACGGAGGGGAAACACTCGAGGGTACATAAAACCATCTTTTCGTGCCGGGCTGACCTGAAGCAGATGAATAACGATATCGAAGCGCTGCTGGTTAATACGCTGGAGCCGGTGCTGGCGATTGGCCGTAGCCTGGGGCATGACTATCCGGCCCGGGTGATGGCCGATATCTGGAAGCTGATGTTTTTCAATGCCGCGCATGACAGCATCGGCGGCTGCAATAGCGACGACACGAACCGGGATATTGCCGCCCGCTATAAGCAGGCGCGCGATCTCGCCAGCAACCTGCTGGAGCTTCATACCCGGCAGATTGCGATGCGTACGCCGCGCGAACACGATTATTGTTTTACGGTATTTAATCCGCTGACCGTGGCGGCGACGCCGCAGATAACCTTTGAAGCCTGGGTGCCGGGCGTGCCTTTTACGCTGCGTGATGCGACAGGGCGCGCGCTGCCGTACGTGATTGAAGAGCAGACGGAACTGACCGATTATGTGCTCAATCAGACCATCCGGCTTAACCCGGGCAAACCGTACCATAAACCGCAGCAGGTTTACCGCAGCAAGGTAACGGTAAACAGCAGCGAGCTGCCTGCCTTGGGTTACACAAGTTGGCATCTGGATTTTAGCGCCGACGGAGAGAGCCAGCGGCAGCGCGATACGCGACCATTTATTGAAAATGAACACTATCGTGTTGATGTTGAAGAAAATGGCCTGCTGACGATCGCTGATAAAGCCAGCGGTAAGCGCTATGCGCGGCAAATGCTGTTGGTCGAGAACGGTGATGACGGCGACTCCTATAACTATTCGCCGCCGCGTGAAGATCTGACCGTGACCTCGGAAGGACATCTCACCGCAGTGTCGCGGGAATGCAGCGATGTACGGCAGGCGCTGAGCCTTAACTATCGGATGCCGGTACCCGTCGATCTTGAGGCGCGCGCTCGTGGCGAGCTTGATGGCGTCATGCCTGTGACGGTGCAGATTACGCTGCGACAGGATACGCTCATTCACTTTACCGTCGAGGTGGAAAACCGGGTGCGGAGTCATCGCCTGTGCGTGCATTTTGCCACCGATATTATGGCTCATGTCTCCTGTGCCGATCAGCTGTTTGGCGCGGTCACTCGCCCTGTACAGCTCAGCGACGCGCTGCGGGTATGGGAAGATGAATGCTGGCACGAGAAGCCTGTCGCTATCGAGCCCATGCAGAGCTACGTTAACCTGCATGATGATAGTCACGGTTTTACTCTGCACACCAACGGCGTGCGCGAGTATGAAATCGTCGGCGATCGTTTTGATACCATTGCCGTCACCCTGTTCCGCTCTTTCGGTTACATGGGAAAAACCAATCTGCTCTATCGTCCGGGGCGAGCATCGGGTGAAACGGTCGTGGCAACGCCGGATGCCCAACTGATGGGAACGCTCCGCTTTAATTTTAGCTGGCGTATTTATCAGGGGTGGTTTGATGATGCCCGGCACGCGCAGATCTCAAAAGCGCTACTGACCGCGTTCCCGGTGTATCAGGACAGCGATTTCCTCAACGGTCGCCTGCGTTTTTGCCTGAGTGATGAAAAGCGCACTTATCCATTGGAGCACAGCGTGCTGGCGCTGCCTGATGGTCCGCAGGATGCCCAGTTGAGCGTGGTCAAATGCGCTGAAAACGGCAATGGGCTGGTGTGCCGTTTCTATAACCCGAATCTGGCGGCGTCGGTAGCGATTCCCGCGCTGGAAAACGCGCATTACGTGCTGCTGGATGAGCAAACGCCAGCGCCGGAGAGACGCATGCTGAAGCCAAACGATGTGCAGACGCTCTATATCGAGATCGCCTGAAGAGGGAAAGATGAGACTGTTCACCAATAAGCGAGTCAGAGATATCTTTATCCAGATAGCCCAGGGGACGGTGACGCAGCAGTCGTTGGCAAACGCGATGCATGTTTCTACCCGCACTATTCGTAGCGATCTGAAGGCGCTGGGCGAAATCATCATGCAAGCCGGTAATCGTCTCATCTACGATCGTAAAGTGGGGTTTTCTATTCAGGTGGATAACCCGGCGGGCCACCGCAGGCTGCTGGAACAGTCGCAAAAACCATGGAAAGAGACGCGCTCTACCCGCGAGCGGCGTAGCGCGTTGCTCACGGCGCTGTTGCGCCAGGATAAAGATGTTTCGCTGGAGCAGCTGGAGTCGACGTGGTTTATCAGCCTCTATACGCTGCGCAACGACATCACGCTGCTCAAACGTCACTTTGCCCTTTACGATATCGCCGTCAACTGCGAGGGCGCCGAGCGCTATAAGCTACAGGGCAGTGAAATCGCGCTGCGTCGTTGTATCTACGATCATTTACTGCGGGCCAGAGAGCCGGAGGAGGAGTTCGCCGCGCTGTTCGACAATCGCGGACAAGTGGCGGATATCAAACAGGCGCTCAGCCGCTATGTCGTGGCGCATGGGCGACAAATTAGCGATGTGAACCTGCGCTTTTTTACGCTGATTTGCGCGATCGCATCCGGACGCATGCAGCGCGGCAGCTGGCTATTGGACTTTACGTTCAACGGCGGCGAACCGACGATAAAAACGGCGGCAGCAGAGATCTTCGCTTTGCTCTGCGGTGAGGGCGCGTCGGGGCTACAAAGTGAAATCGACTATATCGCGATGAACCTTGCTGCGTTTTGTACGCACGCGGGGGACGACTTGTCGGAAAACTGCGCCGCCGAGTGCGCGGTGATGAATCATTTTCTCAGCTATGTGAGCGCCTCATGGTTTTGCGATGTGTTCTATGACGAAGCGTCGCGTTCCAGCCTGCTCAATCATATTAAAGCGATGCGCATTCGGGTTAACAACGGTATCACCATCGTTAACCCATTGATAGAACAGATTAAACGACACTATCCGCTCATTTATGAAATGACGCTTGCGGCATTCAGCGAACTGGAACATTTTTTCTCCGGGCGTATCAGCGATGACGAAATTGGCTATCTGGTGATGCATATTGGCGCCATCCTGGAAGAGACGCATCTTAAGGAGGCGACTCTGAGCACGCTGGTGGTCAGCGAGCAGGGCGGCGCATCGGCAAGACTGGTGTGCCAGAAAATAACCCGTATGTATCCGCAACTGGCGATTGCGCGTTACATCTCGGTTGAACAATACAATGCCGCAGAAAGCATTGATGAGAATCTGGTTATTAGTTTCGTCACGGTGGCGGAGAAAAACCGGCGGGTGATTCATCTGCCGCCGCTGCCCGAGCGCTGGCAACTGGAAAATATGAAGTACTTTCTGCATGCGGAGACCACGCCGACCGCCATGGTGAACTATTTTTCGCCAGAGCATTTTTTTGTTTTTACCGAGCATCAGCATGATAAAGCTTCGTTAATTCACTTTCTGTCCGCTCAACTGGTTCGTCAGGGGCGGGTGGATGAACGCTATCTGGCGTCAGTGCTGGAACGAGAGGAGCGTGCCTCAACGCTGCTGGATGATAAAATCGCCATCCCCCATCCGCTGGGCTTAGTCGCGCTGAGCACCATGGTGACGGTTGCGGTATTCCCCAACGGTATTGAATGGGACGCCGGGAAAACGGTGAAGATGGTCTTTATGCTGGCGATTAGCGAGGATGCGTTTGTCGATAGCATGCTGATTTATGATTATTTAACCAACATTCTTGATGATGACGTGATTGACGTACTGAGTCAGTGCGCCAGCTATCCCGCGTTTATGTCGCGGTCGCAGAAGTATTTTTTGTAGCGCATGAAACATGCCTTTCCCCGTCAGGGGAAAGGCATGCGAGATTAAACCCGGCTACCCCACAGGTCATATTCGTCGGCGTTTTCTACCTTCACACGCACCACGTCGCCCGGTTTCACCTTCGTTTCACCGTTCAGGTAAACCGCGCCGTCGATTTCCGGGGCATCGGCCATGCTGCGGCCAATGGCGCCTTCTTCGTCCACTTCATCGATCATCACCAGAATTTCACGGCCGACTTTTTCCTGCAGGCGTTCGGCGGAAATCTGCTGTTGCAGCTGCATGAAGCGGTTCCAGCGGTCTTCCTTCACGTCGTCTGGCACCTGGTCCGGCAGATCGTTCGCGGAGGCGCCGTCAACCGGGCTGTACTGGAAGCAGCCGACGCGGTCGAGGCGGGCTTCTTTCAGGAAGTCGAGCAGCATCTGGAAATCTTCTTCCGTTTCGCCCGGGAAACCGACGATAAAGGTCGAGCGCAGAGTCAGGTCCGGGCAGATTTCACGCCACTGTTTAATGCGCGCAAGCTGACGGTCTACCGAGCCTGGACGTTTCATTAGCTTCAGGATACGCGGGCTGGCATGCTGTAGCGGAATATCGAGATACGGCAGAATTTTGCCTTCCGCCATCAGCGGGATCACGTCGTCAACGTGCGGATACGGATACACATAGTGCAGGCGCACCCAGACGCCGAGTTTTGCCAGCTGTTCACACAGGCTTTCCATGCTGGTTTTCACCGGCTCGCCGTTGTGGAAACCGGTACGGTGCTTCACGTCCACCCCGTAGGCTGAGGTGTCCTGAGAGATCACCAGCAGCTCTTTCACGCCAGCGTCGACCAGACGTTTTGCTTCAGCCAGCACTTCGCCAATCGGACGGCTCACCAGATCGCCACGCATCGACGGAATGATGCAGAACGCGCAGCGGTGGTTACAGCCTTCGGATATTTTCAGATAGGCGTAATGGCGCGGCGTCAGCTTAACGCCCTGTTCCGGCACCAGGCTCAGGAACGGGTTGT